>CAITQQ010000104.1 GCA_903894575.1 uncultured bacterium | reverse complement strand
GGTGGTGATGGTATCTCCAGTATCAATCCTGATGACATCGAATCTATCAATATATTGCGCGGTGCTTCTGCAACAGCTTTGTATGGTTCAAGGGCCGCCAATGGCGCTATGATCATCAATACCAAAAAGGGATCACGCAAAGGATTTGGTGTAGCACTAAATAGCTCCTACATCACTGAAAAGGCCATGATTCTTCAGGAATTTCAGGATGAATATGGTCAGGGAAGTGGAGGCATTTACAACAGGGCGTCTGAGTTTAGCTGGGGCCCTAAGATGGATGGATCTCAGGTCGCCAGTTGGGGGCCTTCACCAGGTGCAGTAGGAAAAACATATAGTTTCGCTCCACAGCCCGGAACGTATGAGGATTTTTATTCAACTGGAAATCAAATTTCAAACTCCCTAGCAGTTTCCGGTGGCGGAGACAAGACACAGACTTATTTCTCTTATACCAATGTTGGTGCGAAGGGAATTGTTGATAACAATACCATGAAGCGCAACACCCTGAACTTGCGTATTTCAGGGGATATCAGCAAAAAGCTGAGTTATGATTCAAAGGTTACTTACCTTGATGAGGTCATCAATAACCGCCAGCAGACAGGTGAAGCTTTTGCCAACATCCAAAGGCATATCCTTCGTTTACCACGCAACATTTCATTAGCCTCTGCTCAGAATTATGAATTCATCAATCCTGCAACAGGCCAACTTCGTCAGAACTTCTGGAATCCTGGTTCAAACGGTGGGCAAAATCCTTACTGGATCAAAAACCGCGTTTCTGCCTTGGATAAAAGGGCGCGTGTAACGGCCTTTGGATCGATGACCTACAAACCCTTGGAATGGTTGAGTTTCATGGCTCGTACCGGTATTGATCAGTATAATGACGAGTTTGAAGGCAAATGGTATAATAATACGTACACAATTGCTGACAATGGAGATTATCAAACTTTGTTCCGCAAGATCAGAGAGATTAACACTGATTTCTTTGCTTTCGTCAAAAAATCATTCGGAGAATTCAATGTTGACGCAACCTTGGGAGCAAGCCGTCAGCAATTCTCATCCCTTGCTCAATCAACTTCAACCGGTGGTTTGAACCGTGACAACCTGTTTATTCCTTCCAACGCGAGAAGTCCGCAGATTGGTCGGTCACTGTCAGAAACTGAAAAGCAGGGTGCATTCATGACAGCAGATATATCGTATAAGGATTATCTCACTGTTTCTGCATCTGCAAGGAATGACTGGTCATCCACTTTGCCCAAGGAAAGTCGTTCATACTTCTTCCCCTCTGCAGGTTTTTCAGCCATCCTTTCCAACATGATGAACCTTCCCAAAGCGATCAGTTTCGCCAAGTTGAGAGGTTCTTATGCTGTGACCGGTAATGATGCCAGGCCTTATCTGTTGACACAGACGTATACCTTCTCTGCTGGTGGTCCTTCGGGATTCATCTCAAGGGATGGTGTTAAGCCTTTCCCTGATCTCAAGCCAGAGTTGACTACATCTCTAGAAATTGGTACTGAGGTAAGATTCCTGAACAATCGTTTTGGCATCGATCTTGGTTGGTATACCAGTGATTCTAAGAACCAGCTCTTTTCCGTAGCAATACCTCCAGCATCAGGATGGTCTTCTCAGTTCATCAATGCAGGTCTGGTGAGAAACTCTGGTGTTGAACTTACTTTGAATGGGGCTCTCGTCCGCAAAGGAAAATTGCGTTGGGATGTTGACCTCAACTTTGGCCGTAACACGAACCTCCTGGTTGAACTGACTCCTGATCTAAAGCGTCTGGTACTGGCAGGTGACTTCATCAACGACGTAGTGGTTGAGGAAGGCAAGCCTCTGGGTCAGCTTTACAGCCGCGGTTATTTGAGGAATGCCCAAGGACAGGTACTTGTTGATGCAAACGGACTTCCCCGCGTCACCCCAGGTAAGACAGTATTCATGGGTAATTCTCGTCCCGATTGGACTGGTGGTTTGAACAACAAGATCTCTTATGGAGACTTTGCACTTAGCTTCCTGATCAGTGCCCGTATGGGTGGTTATGTTTCCTCTTTCACCAACGCTGTTATCTACGCGGATGGTGTATCAAAGAAGACACTTGAAGGCAGAAGCAGCATGGTTGTGGACGGTGTCCGCGACGATGGATCAAAAAATACTACTGCTACAACAGCTGAGAAATATTGGATAGCTGTTGGAGGAAGAAATACACCTGCTGGAGAAATATTCACGTATGACGCTTCCAATATTCGTCTTCGTGAGCTGGTATTCAGCTATAACTTGCCCAATAAGCTCATCAAAGGTTTGCCTTTCCAAACAGGATCTCTATCCTTGGTGGGCAGGAATCTTTTCTTCCTGATGAACAGGGCAGAAGGGTTTGATCCTGAATTGACTACTGGTGCTCAAAATACCACTGTTGGTCTCGAATCTTTCTCTCTCCCTTCCACTAGGTCTGTTGGTATCAACTTAAACCTAACATTCTAAACTCGAACAACACATGCATATGAAACACAATAAATTCATTCATTTGCCGGTGCTGGTTCTACTGGCAACTTTCGGCCTCCTTTCCTGCACGAAAAATTTTGACGAGCTGAATACCGACAAAACAAAGCTGACCGAGCTTGATGCGGTGGGTGTGAACAACGCTTTCGCTGCAGCTCAGTATCGCTCCATCCAGGCATCATGGCAAACTTTTCAAAGCTTGTTTGCCGATCTTCAATCACAGTATTTTGCAAACGTGGCCATTAACTTTCCTTCCGACAGAAATCAGATGGTGGGTTCCTGGCTGAATGGTGCATGGAACGGCTTTTACAGCAGCGCCATCCCTCCAATCCTTGGTGTATTGGATAATACCAAGCCTGGTGGTCCGGCTGCAAATCCGGCTGTATTTGCAATAGCCAATATTTGGAAAGTGCAGATGTTCCTACCCCGTACTGATTATTGGGGACCTATCCCTTATTCAAAAGTGGGAAGCGGTGAAAAATCCATTGAATATGATGCACAGGATGTTATCTACAAAGACTTCTTTGCAACACTGAAAAAAGCCGTAGATGATTTGCAGCCTTTCAGAGGAACCACGGTTTCACTTGGTGCCAACGATCAGATTTATCAAGGTAATGTTGACAAATGGATTCGTTTTGCGAATTCCATGCGTTTGCGCCTGGCTTTGCGTGTATCAGCTGCTGATGCAGCATTGGCCAAGGCTGAAGCGGAAGCTGCAGTCACCTCCGGTGTACTCACTTCAAATGCTGATGATGCATTTTTGAGAGTAACTACCAACTCATTGAACCCCATGTGTCAGGCTACAGCCTGGAATGAATTCAGGATGAGTGCTGCTATGGAAAGCGTACTCAAAGGCTACAGCGATCCTCGTATGGCCAAGATGTATGCTCCCGTTCCAGGCACCTCAAACTTCAAGGGACTCCGCAACGGATATTCTCAGGTGCAGTTAGGTCTTGCTGAAAATGCTGCTGGTGCCAACTCAAACGTGGCCAATAGCTATCTGCCTGATTTCCAATTCTCTACTCCATTCCTGGTAATGTATGCTGCTGAATCCTGGTTCCTCCGTGCTGAAGGAGCACTCAACGGCTGGAACATGGGTACTGGAACAGCACAAAGTTTTTATGAGCAGGGTATAAGAACCTCTATGGCTTCATGGGGCTTTACTGGAGCTGCTGTCGATGCTTATGTTACCTCTAACACCCTCCCTATTGCACTCAATGATGGTGTAAAAACACCAGCCTTGTCTGATATTCCTGTCAGGTGGCAGACAACTGCTTTGAGACAGCGTGAGCAGATCCAGACACAAAAATGGATTGCCAACTGGCCAAATGGTCATGAAGCATGGGCTGAATACCGCCGTACTGGTTTCCCCAAACTCTATGCCCGTGTCAATTCAGAAAATACAGACGTGCCTGTCAATGGTGTAGTAAGAAGGACCCCTTATGTATCCGGAGAAATTGCAACCAATGCAACTGGCGTGCAATCCGGTGTTACCAAGCTTGGTGGTGCTGATAATGCTGCAACAAGACTATGGTGGAACAAGTAATTTTATAAGCTCAATACAAAAACCCCCTAATCCTTAGGGGGTTTTTTTGTAAATTTTACATAGTTAGCTTTTCTTTAGAATCAGATAATAAATACTAGCCATGATTGTCAGGACCTATATTCTGAGTATTGCCATTCTATTGAATGCATGCAGCCAGTCCAGCAAAACTTTTGTAGAGATGTCTGAAAGCAAAACAGGTATTGATTTCAACAATTACCTGGAAGAGTCCGATGAGCTGAATGTCCTGAATTACACTTATTTCTATAACGGGGGTGGAGTTGCAACAGGAGACCTCAATAATGATGGCTTGCCTGATATTGTCTTCACCGGAAACATGGTGAGAAATAAGATCTTCATTAATAAGGGTGATATGAAGTTTGAAGATATTACCTCCACTTCAGGAATAGCAGCGAACCAAGGATGGTGCACAGGAGTTACACTTGTTGATATCAACAGTGATGGCTGGCTGGATATTTATATTTGCCGATCAGCAGATGCCAGTCCTGAACGAAGAGCCAATCTTCTTTTCATCAATAACAAAGACCTTACATTTTCAGAACAGGCTTCAGGATATGGATTAGCTGATCAGGGATATTCAACTCAATCTGCTTTTTTCGATTACGATCGTGATGGTGATCTTGACGCTGTTGTCATCAACCATTCACTGAAAAAATATACAACTGGGGTTTCTGACAACCCAGAACTGAGGAGGGAAGAGAACCCTTTTTTTGCCAGCAAGCTTTATCGGAATGATGGCGGTCGTTTTATTGATGTAAGTAAAAGCGCCGGAATAATATCCAACGTGCTCAGTTTTGGATTGGGAATAGTGGTCAGTGATTTCAATAATGACAGCTGGCCCGATTTTTTTATCAGCAATGATTTTAATGAAGCTGATTACATGTTTGTCAATCAACGTGATGGTACCTTTAAAGAGGAAGGCACTTCGATGCTTTCCCAACATTCCCTTTTTTCGATGGGAACTGATGCTGCAGATATCAACCATGATGGCTTTTCGGATCTTGTGACACTTGATATGTTACCGGAGTCCAATTTTGATCAGAAAATGCATTCTGGAGCTGAGAATTTTGAAAAATTCCGATACTTGTTTTCAAGAGGCTTCCATAGGCAGTACAGCCGAAACATGTTGCATGTAAACAATGGCTTCGGTCAGTTCAGCGAGGTTGGACAGCTTGCCGGTATTTCAAATACGGATTGGAGTTGGTCTGCTTTGTTGAAGGATTTTGATAATGATGGGAACAATGATCTTTTTGTGACCAATGGTTATGTGCGTGATTATACTGATATGGATTTTATCAAATACTCATTTGATCGCCAAGTTGCTATTCAGGAATCTGGAGGGTCAAGTGAAAGTGTGATGGAATATATAAAAAATATGCCCGGACATCCGATGAGCAATTATATGTTCAGGAACGAAGGAAGTTATTCCTTTAAAAATGTATCCCATGAATGGGGGTTTGATCGGGTAGGTATATTCTCCGGTGCATCTTGTGCAGATCTTGATGGTGATGGCGACCTTGATCTGGTAACCAGTGTGACAAATGGAAAGTCAGGAGTCTTCCTCAATCAGTCGCCTAAAGATAACGGCAGCTTGCGATTTGAATTCAAAGGAGAAGGATCCAATACGCAGGGACTTGGAGCTGTTGTAAAGGTTTATGCCGGAGGATTGATGCATCATATGGAGCATTATATCACGCGAGGATTTCAATCATCCATTGAACCCATCATGCATGTTGGTATCGGGAAAGCAAAGCAAGCAGATTCTGTCCGCATCATATGGCCAGATGGCCGCACACAATTGTTACGAGGAGTTACTGCTGGACAAATGGTAAAATTGAAACAATCCGAAGCAACAGAAAAATATGATCCGACCTCACCTGCAGAAAAACAGATTTACAAAGAATTGTCAAATGAAAGTTATGTGTTGAATGATAAATATCAAAATGACTTCAGCATACAACCTACATTGAATAACTTCATCAGCAATGTTTCCCCTGTGATGGCTGTTGCAGACCTGAATCAAGATGGAAAAGAAGACCTTGTTGTGGGTGCCTCTAGAGTTCTCCCCACTTGTTTGAAATTCGGAACAAAAAATGGCTTTGGAAAATCAGATTCTCTTGATGATAAAAACGCTATGCCGGTAAGTGCCCTTTCATTGACAGACCTGGATGGAGATGGCTATCCTGAGATCCTTATAGGTAGAAATGGATTCGGTAACACATCGTCTAAAGTGAAAACACTTCAACTGTACAAAAACAATAAAGGCATACAATTTTCACATCAAGGTTCTTTTTTCCCTGGCACAATGGGTAATATTGGTTGCCTTGCTGTGGATGCGGATAAATCAGAGGCTGTTACCCGCATCTTTGCAGGAGTAAGGATCCGCAAAGAGGATTATCCTCTCAGTGATACTTCCAAACTCATTGCTATAGATAAAGCCGGTAAATTTCTCAGGTATGAAGCGCTGCCAGAAAATGGATTGATAGGGATGCTAACAGGGGCGCAATTCATTGATCTTGATGGTGATCATAAAAAAGAGTTGGTAACTGTTGGTGAATTCATGCCACTTAAGGTATTCGTTCGAAATGGAATTGAGTGGATTGACGAAACATCAAAGTTTTCCGGTCTTCCAGGTTCAGGATGGTGGTGCAGTTTATTCAAGGCCGATCTTGATGGGGATGGCGATGAAGATATAGTGGCAGGTAATTATGGATTGAATACACAGTTTAAGGTGGGAAACCAATTTCCGATATCTGTTTTGAGTAAAGATTTTGATGGCAATGGAAAATTAGATGCAGTCACATCTTATTTCATAAATAATAAATCATACCCAAGCCACTCTTTGGATGACTTATTGGAACAGCTGCCCTCACTTCGAAAAAGATTCAATACTTATTCGTCTTATGCCAAAACTGATATGGGAAGTTTATTTACTGACGCTCAACGGGAAAATGCGATTGAAATAAAGGCTACGGAAATGCGAACGCTTATTTTAGAAAATACCGGAACCCGAAAAATGGCTCCTCATAACCTGCCCATACAAGCACAATTTTCTCCTATATATGCCATCGCCGCTACAGACGTTGATCTTGATGGGAAAAAAGATCTTGTGTTGTGCGGAAATCAATCTGGCACCCGTATCAAGTATGGATGCTACGATGCAAATGTTGGGTTTGTATTTCTCAATAAAGGGGGGTTAACATTTTCCTTCATTCCGCCTGCACTTTCCGGTATCTCTATTACCGGAGACATTAGATCAGTTACAGTATTGGAATCATCCAAAAAATTGATCATGGGAGTTAACGGAGGAAAGGTTCAAATATTCCAAAGGCAGTAATACTCAATTGTAAAATCATACCTGTATTTTTTAAAAATTAATCAAATGGCCTTGAAGTATTCCGTATTGTTTTGTTTGTTGCTCTGTTTCATAGAGATGACACTTGCACAATCACCCGCTTCCACAAAGGAGTATAAAAAGTCTTATGTTACTTATCCGTTTTCTGATCCTGATCCCATTCCTTCCCAAACCGCAATTTATCCTTACTTCCGGTTTGATGGCTTCACCAATACGCCCATCAACAAAGAATGGACAGTTGTTGAATTGGAAAATGATTACATCAAAGTAGTCATCCTGCCGGAGATTGGTGGTAAGATCTGGACTGCAATAGATAAGACTACCGGAAAGCCTTATCTATACGACAACAAAGTCATCAAGTTCAGGGATATTGCGATGCGTGGTCCATGGACCAGTGGTGGCCTTGAACCCAATTATGGAATCATCGGTCATACCCCCAATTGCGCCACTCCAGTAGATTATCTAACCCGTAAGAATGAAAATGGAAGTGTGAGTTGTTTCATTGGGGTTCTTGATTTGTTGACGCGCACGCGTTGGCAGATTGAGATCAATCTTCCCAAAGACAAGGCTTATTTTACCACCAGTTCTATTTGGAGCAACCCTACCGGATTGGGGCAGCCTTATTATCATTGGATGAATGCAGGTATCAAAACCAAAGGAAATCTGGAATTCATCTATCCAGGCACTCACTATATTGGACATGATGGTGAACATGCAAATTGGCCTGTTAATCAATCAAATGGCAAGAACATCAATTTTTATGAGGAAAATGATTTCGGCACTTACAAGTCTTATCATGTTCTGGGTAAGCACACTGATTTTTTTGGTGCCTACTGGCATGATGATCAGTATGGCATGGTGAGGTATGCACCTTATGATGAAAAAGTGGGAAAAAAAATATGGATATGGGGATTGTCAAGGCAGGGTATGATTTGGGACAAGATGCTCACAGACACTGATGGTCAATATGCGGAGATACAATCTGGCCGACTCTTCAATCAAAATGCTGTAGGCAGTAGTTTAACCCCATTTAAGCATCTTGGTTTTGTGCCACATGGTACAGACAAATGGACTGAGTACTGGTATCCTGTTAATCATACAAAAGGAATGGTTGTTGCCAATGCTTCTGCTGCCCTAAATATAAAATGGGAAAATGGCTGGTTGAAATGGTATTGCTCACCAGTTTCTTTTTTTACGGATGAGTTGGAGGTAAAGGTTGAGGGAAGATCTGTTGTGAAGCGTAAAATCGAAGCAAAACCTTTGCAGACTTACTCAGACTCGATTCGAATGGACAAGCCATCAGGGAAACTATCAATTGTACTCTTGGAACAACATTTAGAATGGAATGCTGATCCTGATTTCAACACCCTTTCAAGGCCCCTGGATGCCCCCAAACCTTATGATTGGAACAGTGCGGAAGGATTGGCCATACAGGCGAAAGAATTGATGGACCAAAAACTATTCTTGGAGGCTGAGCTGAAACTTAAAGAGTCTCTCTCCAAAGATCCAAATGGCATGTTGGCATTGGTAAAGAGTGCCGAACTGTGCATAAGGAATGGTGATTTTTCTACTGCTTTTGCTCATGCTCAGAAAGCCATCTCCTTTGATGTGCACCATGCAGCAGCCAATTATTACTATGGACTCAGTGCAGCCAATTTGGGAAGGGAAGCCGATGCTTTTGACGGATTCGGAGTAGCCAGTATGGGCGTTGAATTTCGGTCTGCAGGGTATGTGGAGCTTGCGAAGCTTCATGCCCAAAAATCAAATTGGCCTTCTGTACTGGATTATAGCGAAAAAGCACTGGATTACAACAATGCAAATGTTACAGCCATCTGCCTAAAAATTATTGCCCTCCGAAAGTTGGGTAGTTTTGCTCAATCAAAAGTTCACCTTGAAGCTTTAGGAGCAACTCAACCACTGAATCTGTTCTACAAATGGGAGACTTCAGTTTCTACTACCAAAGACCAGTCTTCCGGTCTTTTTAAAAATGAATTGCCTGAAGAATCCTTATTTGAACTGGCTGGTTTCTATTCAGGACTGGGACTTGTTGAAGAGTATGCCCAGGTTTTAGGAATGCTTTCTAATCATCCACTCGCTTTGTACAGTTTGGCCTACATGAAAAGAGAAGATGCCGCTGCATCCCTGCAGTTGTTGAATAAGGCAAATGCATTTCCAACTTTAATGGTATTTCCATTCAGAACAGAACACCTACCTGTGCTGAAATGGGCAGCACAAAAAAACGAACATTGGAAAGCGCAATATTATCTGGCTCTTTTGTTACACAATAAGAATAAGCATGAAGAGGCATTTTCGATCTTGCAAGGCTTGAATGACAAGCCCGATGCAGCGTATGTATATGCGTTGAGGTCACTTTGGAACAAATCAGATCTTAGGGGGAAGGAAGCCGATCTAAACAAAGCGATGTTGCTCGATACTCAATCCTGGCGTTATCCCAAATTGCTGGTTCAGCATTTCATTCAGGAAAAAGAATTTGGAAAAGCATTGTCACTCAGCAGAAAGTATAAAAAAGAACATCCTGGGAAAAATTACATCATGGACATGCTGCTGGCAAAGTCACTGTTGCTGAATAAACAGTATAAATCCTGTGATTCATTGCTTGCCCTGATGGATATCATTCCTTTTGAGGGAGCAACCGACGGAAGAGCATTGTATTGGGAAGCCAAGATGATGCAGGCAATACAGGCCATGAAAAATGGCAAGTACAAGATAGCCCTGTCCTTCATCAAACAAGCTGGAGAATGGCCGGAGAACCTGGGTGTAGGAAAGCCATATGATATAGATATAGATGGCAGATTAGAACAATTTTTATTGTACAAATGTCTCCTTCAATTGAAACAAAAAGATGCTGCGGATGAACAATTGGACAAGATTCTTACTTTCAAGTCTGGCATCTACAACACTATCAGAAATTTTCAGCCGGCAAACAATCTTGTCACCAAATGGGCCAGTGATGCAAAAGGAACACAATTGGTCTGGGATGGATGGATGAGGGAGCAGATGGAAAAATATCCGCAATTCAAGGAAATATTTCAATGGGTATTGGATGCAGGTAAAGGAAATCCATCCGGAGATCCTAAATTGCTACTGCTTGATCCATGGATGAGGGTAATTCAGGAGTATCGTTCAAATTTCAATGGGTTGTGACGAGGGGTATGCTTTTTTTATAATTGATGATGCGCTGATACATAATTTGTTGAATCTCTTGCTACCAACTCTGGCTTCAAAAGTGTTGTGTAATCGTATTCAAGATTTTTCTCATCGCGATTATCAATGAGATTTATCAATCCTTTTGCGGCTTCCATTCCGATTTCCATCGTTGGTTGTCTTATTGTAGACAAGCTCGGACTGATATATCTTGAAACGATATGATCACTGAATCCAATGACTCCCAGATCATTGGGTATATTGATGCCAATTTTTTTTGCAGATTTAATCACCTCAATACCTATTGTGTCTGTCATTGTGAATACTGCATCTGGCCTTTTTTTTGACATTAAGAATTGATGAATGTATTGACTAGGATTCTGCATGAAATGATCGTCTCTGAGGATAAATTCGTCCCGACACTTTATTTTGTGTTTATTAAGTGTGTCAAGGAATCCTTGATATCTGACATTTCCAATATGGAAATCTTTCGACCCTCCCCAATAGCCAATTTTTTTGTATCCTTTTTCTATCAGATGTTCGGTAGCTAAACATGCTCCGAGATAATTGTCCACTGCAATTTTGGGACATTTCAATTCATAATTGATTCTGCTAAAAAATACAAGGGGAATATTCTTTTGTATTACTTTTAAATAATGATTATAGTCTTTTGTTTTAAAAGTTGTTGACGCGATAATTCCATCCACTCTGCTCGCTATCAGTGCATCGATGTTGGTTACTTCATTTTCATAGGATTCCTCAGACTGCATAATGTATATCCTATACCCTTTATTTTTCAAAATTTCATTGGCTCCGTTTATCAGGGTGGAATAAAAATCTGATTTTAATTCAGGAACAATGATGCCAATATTAAATGACTGCTGTTTTACGAGACTTATCGCAGCTAAATTCTTTTGGTAACCCATTGATTCTGCGGCTTCAATAATGATTCTTTGGGTTTCCTTATTTATTTCTTTACTTGAATTAAGCGCCCTAGAGATGGTTGATATG
>CAITQQ010000103.1 GCA_903894575.1 uncultured bacterium | reverse complement strand
CTGCGGCTTGTTCACCTTTCCCCTTTTGGTGGTGATGATGATGACACCGTTGGCACCACGGATACCAAAAACAGCTGTCGCTGATGCATCTTTCAATACACTGATGGACTCCACTTCATTGGGATCCATCGCATTCAAAATGGTGTATGGCTGCTCTGTGGGTTGTTGGATACCGTCTATGACCACCAGTGGATCCTGCCCATTGAGGGTGGCTACGCCCCTGATTCGGATGGAAGTAGTATTGAGACCGGGTTCTCCACTGGCCTGAAGCGCACTGATTCCTGCTGTACGCCCAACCAACATGTTGGTAATGTTTGCAACGGGGGTTTGCACCAGATCTTTTCCGGAAATGGTTCCAACTGCACCGGTAACAGTGGGCTGCTTTTGTTCACCATATCCAACCACAACAACTTCATTGAGTTGGGTAGAGACAGGCACCAACCTGACTTGTAACTCATCCGAATTGCCAACGGTGAGCTGAGCCGGTTTATAACCCACACTGCTGAACAGCAGGATTGCCCCCTTGATGGCCTTGATGCTGAATGCACCACGCGAATCAGAGACAGCATTCCCCTTTTTGTCCTTTATTTTTATTGTAGCACCAATGACAGCATCCCCTTTTTCGGCATCAAGCACGTAGCCGGAGATACTTTTTTCCTGCCCAATCGCAATGGCAGAAAAAAACAATTGGGAACACGCCATAAAAACCATGGCGGTTAAAACTCTTTTTCTCATTATGGCAATTTTGTTGTGTGGAACAAATTAAACAAAAATATTTGAAGACCTTTATAAAATATATCAATCTTCACAAGAGTAGACCGCATCCTTAAACAAGAGCAAAACGCCTAAAGCCACTGGAGGCTTGAACGCTAC
This sequence comes from uncultured bacterium, assembly GCA_903894575.1. GTDB lineage: Bacteria > Bacteroidota > Bacteroidia > Chitinophagales > Chitinophagaceae > Pollutibacter. The sequence goes on along the minus strand of CAITQQ010000103.1, from coordinate 1,753 downwards.
TTTTATTATGGTTTTGACAAATCATCAGTATACCAAACCAAAAATCGTATGAAACAATTTCTTGCATTGGTGATAGTATTGGCCATCCTAGATTTCAGTGTGCATGGCCAGGAAAAGCCACCTGGATACATCATTTGTACCTCACCTGCTGAAAGACTGTACACAGGATCACCCTCCATTCTTGTGCTCAACAATGGAGACTACCTTGCCAGCCATGATTTTTTTGGTCCGAAAGCCATCGAAAATGGCGGGCTTGGTACCACGAGGATTTTTGTTTCAAAGGACAAAGGAAAACATTGGATGTTGCGAAGCACCATACAAGGCCAGTTTTGGAGCACCCTGTTTCAACACAAGGGATCCATTTATATTTTTGGGACAAGGGGTGGTGTGAATGATTGCGTCATCCGCCGTTCAAACGATATGGGGCAAACATGGACTGAGCCCAAGAACAGCGAAACCGGACTCCTATTACCCAAAAACGGCAACATGGGCTACCATTGCGCGCCCATGCCGGTAACCATTCATGCAGGCAGGATCTGGCGTGCCTTCGAATACACACCTGACAAAGGCTGGGGTCAATTCCAGTCCCTCATGTTGAGTGCTGACACCTCTGCTGATCTCTTGGATGCCAAGAGTTGGACTTCCTCCAACCGATTGGCATTCGACACGAAATGGCAAAAAGATTATACCTGTTGGCTGGAAGGGAATGCTGTGGTATCCCCATCCAACCAACTGGTCAATATCCTGAGGGTAAATTTTAAAGGGGATGATATTGCTGCATTGACAACCGTTTCTGAGGATGGCACCAAGATCAGCTTCAATCCCAAGACTGGATTCATTGATCTTCCAGGAGGATGCAAAAAATTCAGCATCAAATACGACAATGTATCAAAACGCTATTGGGCGTTGGCCAATTATGCCCCCATCGCAGAAAAAGAGAAAGCAAAGTCAATGAATCATGCATTGGAAAGGGCAAGGAATACGCTTGTATTGATTTCATCTGAAGACCTTATCCACTGGAAAAAACATTTTACAGTGCTTTATAGTCCGGACATCAAACAGCATGGATTCCAGTACGCAGATTGGACCATTGAAAAGAATGATATCATCGCAGCCGTTCGAACTGCTTACGGAGAAAAAACAGATGGCTCACATGATGCAAACCATATTACCTTTCACAGGATACAAGATTTCAGAAAGAAATTGAAAAAGGAAATTGCGGATTGAGGTTATAGTATTTTGATGCATGTAAGTGAGAGCTAAAACAATGTATTGGAACCTGATAAGGGCTCTTATTCCATTCGTTTAAGTTTGATGAGGCCCGGCTGTCTATGTTTATTTGAGCAGTTCATCAAGCTTCTTGTATATCTCATCGTCTTCTCCAACGAACCTGCCAATGATTTTGCCTGCAGGATCAACAATTATTTTAGTAGGAAATCCAGCTACATTAAATTTTAATATGTAGTCTTCCGTTTTCGTACTTAAAACATGGTGCCATTGGTATTGCGGTTTTTCATCAAGAAATTTTTTCCAACGCTCTCCTTTATCAGATTCTGATGCCACACCTACAATTTCCAGCTTAGATTGATATTTATCGAGGTATTCTTTCATTTTAGGCATTCCAGAGATACAAGGCCCGCACCAAGTACCCCAAAAATCAAGGACTACATATTTTCCACGCAATGATGAAAGATCAAACTTCTTTCCAGTGTAGGTATTCATAGAATTTATATCCGGAACCGTTTTGCCAGCT
>CAITQQ010000102.1 GCA_903894575.1 uncultured bacterium | reverse complement strand
GTAATATATCCCGTTCGTCTTTTGCTGCCATCGCCAAGATCGATCACGTAATAATAAGTGCCGGCAGGCATTGGAGCACCATTTCTGGTACCATCCCATGCAACTGCATAGCCTTCAGAATGAAAGATGATTTGCCCAGAAGTATTGTAGACTTCCATGATGCAATTTTTATACTGTGCGAGAAACTGAATCTTCCATGTATCATTGATACCATCCCCATTGGGCGTGAATGTGTTGGGGATGTCTATTGCTGACAATACAATTACTTGCATGGTATCGCTGGCGGCACAAAGGGTTTGCTTATCAATGGCCTGCACAACATAAGTAATGTCAAGATCGGGTTTGCACAAGGGATTGAGCAAATTGGCCTGATCTAAATAAGTGGATGGGCTCCAGACAAACTGGTACTGGCTGGGATTGGGAATACTCGCCTCCAGTGGGGCAGCACTTCCTTTCTTGATATACACATCAGGACCAGCATTGATCATGGGTGCTGTTTTGATGGATGATATGGCATGCAACACTGTATCGCTGGTGCAGCCCTGGTCGAATGCAATCCAATGCCTGACAGAAAAACCAGTCATTGCTTTTTTATAGGCATGCAATGCCAGGTGGCTCGTCTTGCTGCTGAACCGCTGCCCATCTCCAAAGTCCCAAAACCAGGTTGCGCCTGTATTTGATCCAGATGGAATAGATGAAACAAACTGTATGGTGCTGTCAACGCAAGGCTTGCCATTCCTGGTTACGGCCACTGCCGATAGGTCAACAACAAGCACAGTAGTCATCGTATCAGCCATACAACCATTGTCAGTGACTACCGCATATCGAATGGTCTTGTTTCCTGAAGCACTGAAGATTTTCTTTGCATCCCTGGTATTGCTCTGGCTTCCGTCAGGAAAATCCCATTGGTGCGAAACCACATTAAATCCTTGCGCATTGTTGGTTCCGGTAAAACTGGCTTCCTTGCCCATACAGAGCACTCCCGGAGCAGCGATAACAGGCTTGGGGCCTTCTTTCACCAAAACATGGATGACGGTATCTTCTGTCTTGCTGCAATTGTCAAGAGCAGAAGAGGCATAGGCAACAGGAATGATGTAATTTCCAGCAACAGAAAATCGAAGGTCTGCGGCAATGGTGTAGAGATAATACTTTCTGCCAAAAACCAAGGAGGAATCTATTGGAGCGGGATTGTTGATGATGGAATCTGCCTTGATGTTAAGCCCTGTTGTCTTGCTGAATTTCCAGTGTATCCTATTGAGCTTGTAAGCCACTTTGATGCTCGCTTTGAATGGCGTATTGATGCAAGTAAATGAATCTACACCCGGCAAAATACTTTTGGTATTTTTTATGCTGGCGTAGGCATTCAGGTTGTTGACCAGGGTGCCAACATTGTAGCCATAACTTTCATAATATCCCAAACCAAAGACCATGCCATTGAATGTGCTGTCGCATGAAACACTGTGCTGGCCTGCGGCACCCATCAAACGGATAACCGCAACGGCATAATCATTTTTTGTGGGATGGCGGATGACGTTGAGCGGATCAACCGTTTTCCCATCCACCCGCAAAGAGGAAATTCCTTCAGCAGGAAGCAGAAGGCTCACATAATTGAAGTCTATGTATTGATTCCTGGTTTTATAGAAAATAACATTTTTAATGCCCTGCTCAATGGGGCTTAAATAAAACATTTCCGGGTCACCATAAGGATTGGTGGCATCGCTTGCACATGCGTTGGAGGAAGGCATGAACTGTGCAACAAGGATAGGCTTGTCAGACTCAATATAATCACCCGAATTGCTGGAAAACTCATAGTAGAAATTATTGATCAACCCCGTCATCAATGTTCCATTTCTTTTCACACTGGTGGAAGGATCCTGCACGACTACCCTGTAAATATTCAGGAATGGTGTTACCAAATCGGAGTTGGCATTGGCCAGGGTATGATAGGTAAGGTAGCGGGTGCCCCAGGTATTGGATGGAAAAACCTGCTGTTGCATGATGTCTCCACCGTTTCCAAAGCAAAGGGTATTTCTGCTGGATCCTGAAAAAACGGCCACAGGATGGCATTGTCCATCACTGCCAGCAATAGAAAGTATCTTGCTTCCGGTCATGTCTACACCACTGTCATAGCGAAGGCGTTTACCAAACACATTGAAAACCTCTCCCCTTTTGAGATCGACAGTGAATGGCTGACCAGCCGGGCGACCATTTTCAGTTGTGCCCGAAGGAATGATTTCAATTCTTGTATTGTCTTCAGGTGCAACAATATAAAACCAGGAATGGCTATAATCAGCATTGGATACCTGTTTGCAATTGATGGAATAATAATTGTACCCATAGGTCTCCGTAGGCATGACCATCATGGCACCAGAAGAATTCAGTCCGTATTGGTGAGCGTTCAATACAATTGGTACATCAGCCTTCACATGAATACCCCTGTTGAACATTCCTTCACCTGTTAACCTTGCATCCTGCAAACCCGCTTTGGGAATGACCACTGACGCATCTACACTGTTGGCAGGAACAACCACCGTTTGGCTCCAACCATTACCGGGTATGGAAACCACAACCGTTGCAGGCAAAATTGTTGAAATGTATAAAACAAGGGTCTGGCTGTTGCCTCCTGCATTGGCGCCGAACATGACGTTGTGACCATAACCCAACCAGAACTCCTTTCCACGGTTGGACCGGTCTTGTGCAAGCAAGGCCATGCCAGAATGCACAAGCAAAAACAAGATCAGTAAAATTCTGCGACCCATTTGCATTGATCAGACAGTTATCTTAGAATGGTTACATACCCGGTCATTCTCTTGCTACCGTCACCAAGATCAATCACATAATAATACGTTCCCGCTGGCATCTTTCCTCCATTCCGTTTTCCATCCCATGCAGACCTATACCCATAAGACCTAAAGATGACCTGGCCCGCAGTATTGTAAATGTCTACTTGTGCATTCCTGTATTGGTCAAGGAAACGGATGTCCCATGTATCGTTGATGCCATCCCCGTTGGGTGTAAAAGTATTGGGAATGTCTACATCAGACAGCAGAAAGACTTTGACGGTATCAGACCCACTGCAAAGGGTTTGGGTATTGATGGCATATAAAATATAGGTGATGTTTGCATCAGGCTTGCAGATGGGATTTTGGGTATTGGGTTTGTCAAGATATAGAGCAGGCATCCAGCTGAATGAATGGGCCGCTGGGTTAGAAATACTGGCATCCATTGTCAGTGCATTCCCTTTCTTGATGTACTTATCCGTTCCGGCATTGATGGCAGGAGGGGGATGGATCATGACAGACCTGTTGAAGGGCAATGATCCACAGCCTTCTTTACTGGTGACCACCAAGGACGCCGTATAGGTTTTGGGGGAAATATAGCGATGCTTGTAGGGAGATGGCTTGCTGACCTGGTTTCCATCTCCAAGATCAAGCTTCCAGGAGCTGATATTGCTGAGGTTGTTGGGTTGAAAACTGATTAAGGACCCAATACAAAAACTGTCTGCAGCAATGGTCATGTCTGCCACAGGAGGAGCATAAACAACGGGCACATTCATCGTTGTTGTATCGCTGTTGCAACCCTGGTCGATGACCACCCAATGTTTCACGGGAATATTGGACCTGGCCATCTTGTATCCATGTGATCCTATATGTGTTGACTTGCTGCTGCCTGTTTGACCGTCACCAAAATCCCAGTACCAGGTTGCAGAAACACCCTGTCCACTGGGGATGGAGGAGGTAAAGGAAAGGCTGCTGTCTACACAGGCCTTTCCGCTGATGGAAAAGGTCAATGAAGATGGATCTGAGACAAATAGTTTTTTCAGGGTGTCTGCAGAACATCCATTGTCAGCAACCACAGTGAACTTTATCAATTTATCACCTCCGGTTTGAAAGACCCGGGTCACATCTTTGGTAGTCAGCTGGCTGTTGTCGGGGAATTCCCATTTGTATCCTGTAATATTGAAGCCCTGTGCTGAATTTGTTCCTGTCAGGCTAATGGTATTCCCAATGCAACTGACTGCAGGCAAGGCAAAGTCCGCCCTTGGGCCATTTTTTACATTGACGATGACAACGGTATCTCTTTTTTGATCACATTTATCAATATCATCAGCAAAATAAGTCACTGGAATCTTGAACTGCCCGGTGGTTGAAAATTTCAGGTATTGACCATAACTGTAGGTATAATAATTCCTTCCAAATATTTTGGTTACCGACACCGGCACAGGAGCATTAATGGTGGAGTCTCTGGTGATATTGAGTTCCGGCACTGCACTCAGCCTCCACTTGATGGAACTGAGCTTATAGGCCACCCTGATGCTGGGGTTGAATTCTGTACCCAAACAGGTGGAAGAATCAGCAACTGCCTGATTGCTGTAACGATTTTTGATACTGGTATATGCATCGAGGTTGTTGAGCAGTGTTCCGGCATTGTATCCATAACTTTCAAACAACCCAATTCCATACACGGTTGCATTGAAACTTGAATCTGAACTGACCGTATGCTGTGCGGCTGGGCCTACTATCCTGCCTACAGCAACAGAGTAGCCAGCCAGGCTGGGATGGGGAATGATGTTCTCCGGAGGGATGGCAGCCCCATCAATCTTTAATGATGACAGGCCGGCAGTAGGGATGTAGATGCTCAGGTACACATAATCGATATAAGACTTGCGAGTGGTATAAAACAAAACAGATTTCTGCCCCTGTTCAATCGGGCTCAGGTAAATCATTTCCGGATCGCCATAGCTGATGATGTTCATGGTGGCACACTCATTGGCATTGGGGGTGTACTGCGCAACCATGATCGGCTTATCGGCCTCGATGTAATCTCCCGTCTTGCTGTTGAATTCGTAATAGAAATTCTTGACCAAGCCGGTCATGACCACGCCATTGCGCTTGACCACCGTGGTGGGATCCAGCACACAGACCCTGTAAAAATTCATGAAGGGCGCCTTTACATCCGTTTGGGTATTGTTGATCATGTGATAGGTGAGGTACCGGGTACCCCATGCCTGGGAGGGAAAGATTTGCTGCCCCATGTATTCTCCCCCATCGCCCCGGCAAAGGCGGATGCCTCCGGAGCCTGAAAAAAGGGCAATCGGGTGACAGTTTCCATCGCCTCCGGGCACAGAAACCACCTTGCTGCCGGTCATGTCTTTGCTGGCCTGGTACAAAAGCGATCCGGATCCCAGTTTTCCCATCACACTGTAGATTTCTCCTTTGTTGAGAGTGATGGTATAGGATTGACCAGGAAGCCAACCGAGGCGTGTGGTATCAGAGGGAGTGATCACAATTTTAGTGCTGTCTTCCGGAGCAATAACAAAGAACCAGGAATACCATTCAGGGCCGTTTTGGACGGTGGTGCTGTAACTGCCCGGAGGGTTTGAGCCTGACTGTGTTTGTGCATAGTTGACTGAATAATAGGTATACCCATAGGTTTCAACGGGCATCAGCATGGTAGCCCCAGATACCATGGTATTGTATTGGTGTGCGTAGATAGCAACCGGTACATCGCTTTTGATCTGGATTCCTTTCTTGTACAACCCTTCTCCCAGAATTCTGGCATCTTCAGGACCTGTTTTGGGGATGATCACCGAAAAATCGACGGTATTGGCCGGAATGGCAAAGGTTTTGGTCCAACCTGTGCTGTTGATGGAAACGGTAACATTGGCCGGCTGTGAGGCACTGATATAGAGTTGCAGCTCCTGTCCATTGACGGGAGGCTCATTGTTAAAACTATAATTAAAGCCATATCCCAACCAAAACTCCCTTCCCCAATTCGATTTGTCTTGTGCAACAATAATATTGCAAACAAAAAGCAAAAGCATTGGAAAATAGTGCCTGGGTCTGCGCATAGGCGGCAAATTTAAGCAATCGAGGGTGGGTTTTCTTAATAATTTGTGAAAACTGGGAATTTTGCTAACTTAGCCGCCTTACAGGAAATAACCATTTTACAACCAAAATTGACCAATATGATGAACAGACACTCCGCAAGGATGTTCCATCTCTTCTTCGCACTCTGTGCGATCCTTGTATCGACATTCACCTCAGCGCAGGGAACTTATGATACCAACAAATGGAGATTCAGCAACCCCAAGCCATTTGGATTCACCATCATTGACGTAGAATTCCTTGACGACAACAATATTCTTGGCGTTGGATCAGACGGGGGCATTGCGAGGTCTGAAGATGGTGGCAAAAGCTGGTCCTATGGCGCTTTTACCTATCCTACAGCAGCAGGCCCAATAACAAGGCCTACTTTCAATGACCTCCATGCAGTCAATTCAACCGTCGCTTATGCAGTGGGTTCAGGCGGCGCCATGATCAAAACAACCGATGGCGGAAAGACCTGGAACCTGGTAAAAACACCTTTGTTCAACAGGGGAAGAATTATCAATGCTGTTTGGTTCATCAACAAGGATACCGGATATATCGGAGGTCAGCACAATACCCCTGACTCACTGCCAAAATTGTATTTTACCAGAAATGGTGGCAATACCTGGGATTCTATGGCTGCTCCCTTGGGTGGCAAATCAAGGATTGGTTATGTAAACAACCCCAGTCTGGCACCCATCGTTGTCGATGTTACCGCCAAAGACAAGGAAATTTATGCGATCCAGTTTGTCAATGACAAGCTTGGGTATATTTCAGGTTCAGGCTTGAGTACTTACATAAGCCATCCTGCAGTTGCAGCTGCAACAGGTCTACCAAACGGTACAACCACTTCAAGTGGTGCGCATCATTCAAGTTTACTCTGGAAATTTGACAATGGCACCCTAACAGATTACTCCACTTCTAAAGAGCGGTTGGGATATACAGGTGTACCTGCTGGGACCGTAACAAACACGACCAGGTATTCTTCCCCAAACAATACAACCCAAACAATGCGGGCCTTGCACATCATCAACGACTCAACGGTTTTGCTGATGTCATTCAACAACAACATTGTACTCCGTATACAAACTGGTAAAAACGATAGCACGGCCAATGTGGCTGTTCCTGGAAGGTTCGAAAAGGGCAAGTACACCACACTGAATTTCCCTTTCCCTCCTGTAACACCGATCGTGTCAATTCCCAGGGTTCAGACCCTGCTGATTTCCAATCCTTATAGGATCGTAAAAGCATCCAATGGCAAACTGATGGCACCGGGTAATTTCGGACTGATGGCCACATCCACCGACAATGGCGTGAACTGGAAAATGGAAAACTCTCTTCCACAGGGTAAGAATTTCAGTGGAAATGGAACCTGGGCCATGGACATCTCACCCAGCGGCAAAATCCTGACCATGGGAACCTTTGGTGTATATGCTGATTCCAGTGCAGGTGGAAAATGGGCAACCAACTATCTTACCAGCCCTGCATCAGCCAGCTATTTTGAGATTGAATTCGCAGATTGCAACAACGGTATTGCTACTGGTGGTGGATCTGTTACCGTTACTACGGATGGTGGAAAAACATGGATAGACAAGGTCAGGATGGATTTTGCCAACCTGAACATCAGCATCAACGCACTTGCTTATCCTTCGGTTGACAAGGCTTATTTTGCTACAAGTGCAGGATCGCTTTATCGCTCATTGGACAAGGGTACAACCATGGATCCGCTATACTCCAACCCCAACCTCCAACTCCAGGACGTTGTGGCCATTGGTAAAGACACCGTGATCGTTGTTGGCTCAAGTGCCTTTAGTGTTGCTGCAGCCAGCCGTACTTCCAACATTATCCGATCTGTCAACAATGGTGCCACATGGCAAGTGATTGGTGGATTTCCTGTTGGATCTACCGCTCCAACCCTGAACAAGATCTTCTTCACCAGCAATACCATTGGATACGTTTCAGGAAACAGAGGTGCAGTTTACAAGACTACCAATGGAGGAACGACATGGACCAATATCAGTCCATTCCCGGCCCTGAATACCACCATGACCTATACCGAAATATTTGCTTTGGACAACAATACCGTTTTTGTTACAGGAAACGGATTCCCCAGAAAAGTTGTCTATAAATCAGTTGATGGCGGAACAACATGGACCGATATCACCAACAACCTCGCAACACTTCCTGTCGGAAACCTGAATGCCATCTTGATGCATGATGTAAATAACGGATACATTGGTACTCCCGGTGTGATGGTTTCCACCAACGATGGTGGCGCCACATGGAACCTCGAAATTCCTCCAACCGGTAATATTTTTGAAACTTTGGCATTTGCACCAAAGACCGTGCCTGCAGGAACACCTGTTTCCAACAGGAGATTGTTTGTTACTGGTGTTAACGTGAGTGGCGCACCTTTGATGGAGTTTGGTGATACAACACTCTTGAAAGTTTCAACTACAGAAACTTCAACGCCATCATGTTCCAATATCAACAATGGAACCATCACGGTAACCGCAATGGGTGGTATTGCCCCTTACAGCTAT
>CAITQQ010000101.1 GCA_903894575.1 uncultured bacterium | reverse complement strand
TTTAGTGTTGTCGAAATTCACTTTTTGCTGTGCAGTCTCCGCTGTTTCTTTTGTCAGCAATGCTTCCTTTCCGGTGATCCAACTCTTGATTCTTTCGATCCGCCATACAATGGCAGCCAAGGTTGCATTGACTTTTCTGGAGGGCGGTTTCTTTCCGAAGGCCTGGGCCATCTCGGTAAAAATGGACCGGTAACTTTTATTCTCTGCTGAGAGGATAAACCTTTCTGCAGTAATGTCTGATTTCATCAACAAGACCATGGCAGAGGCAACATCAGCTGCATCAACAAATCCACTTACGCCTTCTGTATACCATGGAAATTCATTGAAGGCATTCCGGAACATGGCAGAGGAGCCTGTTCCCCATTGGGCCAATCCCAGGATAATAACAGGGTTTACAATCACTGCATCCAATCCTTCGCTGATGGCGCGCCATACTTCTAGCTCGCCCAGGTATTTGCTCATGCCATAGACCGATGGGTTGGCATTGTCATCCCATTTTACATTTTCTGTTACGGTTGTATTGTTCCGCTTTCTGCCCAATGCAGCAACAGAACTCACGTGCACCAGTTTTTGAACACCAGTTGCAAGCGCTGCATTGACCACATTCGCAGTTCCTTCCACATTGATCTTCATCAATGCATCGGCCTTGGAAGGATTGAAGGAGACGAGTCCTGCACAATGGTAAACCCTTGCACAACCAGCCATCAATTCCACCAGGAACACCACATCCAGGATATCCCCTTGTACCCATTGCACCTGCTGAATCTCGGCTGCAGTAAGTTCGATGGGTATGGCAGTTCGATACAATGCCACCACTTCATCACCTTCTTTCAACAATGCGCGAATGAGATGGATGCCTACCAGTCCGGAAGCTCCGGTGACCAATGTTTTCAAAGTTGGAAATTTTATGATTCGCTAGACACCACTGAACTGTTCGAGGAAGCGCACGTCATTCTCACTGAACAGCCTTATGTCTGTGATGCCATATTTCAAGAGCGCCGGACGCTCCACACCCATGCCGAATGCAAAGCCGGTATATTTTTCCGGATCGATGCCACAGTTCTTCAACACATTGGGATGTACCATGCCACAACCAAGGATTTCCAGCCATCCCGTCCGCTTGCAGACCGCACAGCCATCGCCTTTGCAGAGCTGGCAGCTGATGTCCATTTCGGCGCTGGGTTCGGTAAACGGAAAATAACTGGGTCTGAAGCGAACTTTCACATCTTCACCAAACATCTCCCTTACAAAGAAGTAGAGGGTCTGTTTGAGATCCGCAAAGGATACGTTCTCATCAATGTACAATCCTTCCACCTGGTGGAAAAAGCAATGAGAGCGGGCGCTGATGGTTTCGTTGCGGTAAACCCTGCCAGGACAGATGATCCTGATGGGCAGTTGTTGTTTTTCCATTTCCCTGATCTGCACATTGCTGGTATGCGTACGCAACAAAATCGCGGGATCAGTAGAAAGATAAAAAGTATCCTGCATGTCCCTGGCAGGATGGTTCTCGTCCAGGTTGAGTGCAGTAAAATTGTGCCAGTCGTCTTCAATCTCAGGACCTTCCGCTACAGTGAAGGAAAGGCGCTGGAAGATTTCTACAATCCTGTTGCGCATGAGTGTAACAGGATGCCTGCTGCCCGTTGGCATGGGAGTACCCGGCAAAGTGAAATCAATTTGCTCACTGCTGCCACCACCCATCAGGTCGATGCGTTCTTTTTCAGTGGTGAATTTTTCTTCTGCCAATTGCTTGAACCCGTTCATGGTTTGACCGAATTCCTTTTTCTGATCAACAGGTACATTTTTCATTTCCCCCATCATCGCTTTCACAATGCCCTTAACCCCGAGGAACCTGATCCTGAACTGCTCAAGTGAATCCGCATCCGTTGCAGTGAAACTGGTGATCTCTTCACTGTATGCCTTGACCTGACTGAGAATTTCTTCCATCCTGCGAAGATAACAAATCAACGCTTCATTCAGATAGCAGGGCAGCGCAGTTTTTTGGACTTTGCGGAGGAAATTATCATCAGTTTACAGTAGGTTTGCCTAAACTTAACTGCATGTCGTTTTACAGCCTCACTGATTTTCTTGAGCCCATTCATTTGGCAGCAATTACCGGAGATGTTGAAGTAAAGGAAGGACAAATGGGCAGGTCACTGGGCATGTATGCAGATGAATTCCCAGACCTTACCGATACAGATATAGTGATTGCCGGTTGCGATGACCTCCGGGGTGATGGAAACCCTTCAGGACTCGCAGGCATCGATAAGATCAGGAAAGAATTTTACGCCCTTTATTTCTGGCACAAGGATATCAGGATCGCAGACATTGGCAATATCAAAAGAGGTGAAAACCTCTCTGATACATATGCTGCCGTAAAAACAGTTGCAGAGGAACTGATCAAAAACGGAAAAATATTTATTCTTCTTGGCGGCTCTCACGACCTTAGTCTCGCGGTGTATGAGGCATACCGGAGCATGGGCAAGATCATTGAAGCAACCGGCGTTGATGCATATATCGACCTATCGATTGACAATCCGGTGAAATCGAAAAATTTTCTGATGGAGATGCTGACCGGTGAACCCAATTTCATCCGTCACTACAACCATATTGGTTTCCAGAGTTACTATGTTCATCCACACATGTTGGAGACCATGGACAAACTGCGTTTTGATTGCTATCGGCTTGGCAAAGTGAAAGAGAATATTGAAGAGATGGAGCCCGCCATCCGCAGCAGCGATTTCATGAGTTTTGATTTGGCTGCCCTAGGTTCTGCCACATTCTGGGAAGGCAGCAGCCCCAATGGTTTCAATGGAGAAGAGGCCTGCACCCTCATGCGGTATGCCGGCATGAATGAGAAAATGAAAGCGGTTGGCATTTATGGCTATAACCAGCATCAGGACCCTTTCAACAATCTCGCCAAACAGGTTTCACAAATGTTATGGTATTATATTGATGGCCTCCATTTTGGCAGAACTGAAGCAGCGTTGGATGACAAGGAGATGTTCATTGAATGTCATCTTGCTTTTGCCGCGATTGAAAGTACATTCATCAAAAGCAGGAAAACAGGCCGTTGGTGGATGAAGATGCCTGATGGGCAATATGTGCCTTGCTCTTACAATGATTTCAACCAGGCTGGGGAGAATGAGATTCCGGAGAGATGGTTGAGGTTGCAGGAGAGGGGGTGAGGGATGAGGGGACGAGGGACAGGGGACGAGGGACGAGGGGAAAGGGATGAGGGACAGGGGACGAGGGACGAGGGACGAGGGACGAGGGATGAGGGAGTAAAAATTAAAAAACTTGTTTATGGGTATATCTAGAATGCGTTTTTGGGCGATTGCATTTCTGCCAATGCTATTGGGGGCTTGCTCGATGCAACAGAAAATTGGAAAGTCTGCCAATACTTTGCTGATCAAGGATTCAAGCCTCTTGCAGGCCCATGTGGGCATTGCCGTTCAGGATCCTGAAACGGGAAAATTCCTTTACCAATACCAATCAGACAAGTTCTTTACTCCGGCAAGCAATACCAAGATCTTCAGTGCCTATGCAGCGATGAAACATTTGCCCAACAAACTTCCTGCGGCAATGCTTACAGACATGGATACTGCAATGCTGATAACACCTACGGGAGATCCGAGTTTTCTTCATCCTGAATTTTCCCGTCAACCCCTGTTTGAAAAACTACAATCAATTCAGAAACCCCTTTACTTGCTGAACAACAATTGGAACAGCATGGCACTCGGCATGGGTTGGAGTTGGGACGATTACTCAGAAGAATACATGACCGAGCGGAGCGGATTCCCTGTTTACGGAAACCAGATCCAGTGGTTTCAACAAAAATCCAAAAAAGAAAATCCAACCTACCCCGGAGATACCATTGATTTGTTTGTTTACTCGAATCCTGAAGTGAACTGGCCTGTTGATTTCGGAAAATCAAGAAACAGTTTTTCTGTGCAAAGAAACCAGAGCAGCAATGCATTTCAATTGTTTGAGGGAAAAGAACAGCAAGCAACAGTGGCTGTGCCCTATATCACCAATGGCAACCAGACTGGTTTGGAACTCTTGAAAGATACCCTGCACAAGGAGATTCGTATTGCCAGTGAGGCGCTGGTTAACGCTGCCAAAGGGAAGTTCAGCGAAACCATTTACTCCCAACCCACAGATACCTTGCTGAGGAACATGATGTACCGCAGCGATAATTTCTACGCAGACCAATGCCTTGAAATGGTCAGCCAGGTACTGTTGAAAAAAATGGATGAGTCTGCCATCATCCAGGAGCTGTTGAAAAAAGACCTTTCAGATCTGCCGCAAACGCCCAGGTGGGTGGATGGCAGTGGACTGAGCCGCTTCAATCAGTTTACGCCCGAAGACATGATTCATGTGCTCAATAAAATCAAATCTGAGCAGCCATGGGAGCGCATTACAGGCATTTTTGCTCCTGCAGGAACAGGCACCTTGAGGATGTACAAAACCAAAAAAGGACCGTTTATTTATGCGAAGTCCGGCTCATTGACGGGCGTGCTTTGCCTCAGTGGATTTGTCTATTCAAAAGACAAAAAATGGCTTACATTTTCCATCATGATCAACAACCACAATGCATCCGGCGCAGTGCTGAGGAAGAGAATTGAGGGGTTTTTGGAGAAGTTGTAAGGGAGGAGGGACGAGGGACAGGGGACGAGGGACAAGGGACAGGGGACGAGCTTGCCATCCGAAGGCTGGGGACGAGGGACAGGGGACGAGTTTGCCATCCGAAGGCTGGGGACGAGGGATTAAACCCTGAAAACGTCGCTTAAATAATCATTCTTGACTTCTACATAGATGGGTTTGCCATCAAAATGCGTGGCGTTGCTTTTGCATTGCGAGAGTCTTTCGACTAGATCCAACATTTCCATTTCATCCAATTTTGTACCTGCCTTCACGGCATGTTTTCTGGCCAGGGTTTTGGCAATCTTCTCCTTGTAGGAATGGTGCAAGGTTGATGACGCGTCTTTTACATCCTCAAGCATCATTTCTATGACAGACTGGTTGTCCTCTGAAGGATGGTCTGCAGGGCTTCCTTGCAAGAGGAAAGCATTGTTGCCAAAGGGTTCCAGCTGATATCCCATGTGCAAAAGATCTGGCAAAATGGACTGGATCAGCTGTGCATCTGTCGGGGAGAGCTGGATGGCAATGGGGAAAAGATTTTGTTGTATGGTCATCCCTTTTCCTTGCCAGCCGGCATTGAATTTTTCAAACAAAACCTGCTGATGGGCAAGTTGCTGGTGCATGATTGTCATGCCATTGGGTTGCTCAAAAACAATATAACTGAGATGGATCTGGTGAATAGATGATTGCCCATTTACCCCCAGGGCCCTCGGCAATGTGTTGTCTGATGAGGATTGATAAGGATTCCCAGGTTGGGGTTGAAAATCCTGAAAAGTTGATTGCTCTGCCAACTGAGACTTTGGGGCCTGATCAAAAAAATCTCTCCAACTGCTGAGGTTGCTGGATGACTCAATCCGATGGGCCTGGTTGCGATCAACAAAAGACTTGTACAAACCACTGGACCTTACTTCATCTTGTTGTGGTCGGGTGAATGGTTTTGAAATGGCATCAAGCTGTTGTATCCCTGCATCCAAACCAAAATCAATGGCCGGAGCAATGCTGAATTGCGCCAATGCATGCCTGATGGCTGATTTGATAAATGCATAGACCAGCTTTTCATCCTGGAATTTTATTTCCTGTTTTGTAGGATGCACATTCACATCCACGTTGGCAGGATCCAGGTCGATGAACAATGCAAAAAATGGAAAACTTCCTTGCGGTATTAGTTCTTCATAGGCGCTGACGATGGCATGGCTGAGGTATGCATTTCTGACAAACCTATTGTTGACAAAAAGATATTGATCACCCCTGGTTTTTTTGGCCGTTTCCGGTTTTCCGATAAACCCTGTAATATCAAGATAGTCGGTCTTTTCATCCACCTGTACCAGCTTTGTGGCATATGCATTGCCCATCAGCTGCACAATTCTTTGCTTCAAGTTTCCCTTGTCCAGGTGAAAAACCTCTTGCCCATTACTGGACAGGGAAAAAAATACGCCTGGAAAGGCCAGTGCTACGCGGATGAATTCATCCGTGATGTGCTTCAACTCTACCACATTGCTCTTGAGAAAATTTCTTCTTGCCGGCACGTTGAAGAAAAGGTTCTTCATGCTGATGGAAGTACCCACGTGGCATGCACAGGGTTCTTGCTTGAGGACCCTGCTGTTTTCAATTTCTATTTCAGTACCCAATTCATCCCCTTCCCTTTTGGTGCGCATTTGCACCTGTGAAACTGCTGCAACCGAAGCCAATGCCTCACCCCGGAATCCCATGGTTTTGATTTTCGAAAGATCATCGATGCCCTGAATCTTGGATGTGGCATGCCTTTCAAAACAATTTCGTGCATCCGTTTCGCTCATTCCCTTCCCATTGTCAACCACTTGCAAGACGGCCTTTCCAGCATCCTCCACAATCAACTTGATCTCTGTGGCACCTGCATCTACTGCATTCTCCAGCAATTCCTTTACTGCACTTCCCGGACGCTGGATGACCTCGCCAGCAGCAATCTGGTTTGCAATGTGGGATGGGAGGAGTTGAATGAGGTTGGGCATGGGGTGAAAGGGATGAGGGTTAAGGGTTAAGGGATGAGGGATGTGAGTTAAGGGTTGATGGGTGAGGGTTGGGGTCTATTGGATTATTTCATTGGTTTTTCATTTGTCGCTTGATTCAGAAATAATAACTTACAGTCCTTAATGTGTAGCAAAAGCTTTTGAGGCTTAACACCAACAAAAGACATAAAGTTTCAACGCACGAAGTTACTAAAAGACATACGTATGAGAAGTAGAATTTCCCTTGTTTCGCTGCTGTTTTTGTTTTTTTCAATGGTTTCCAAAGGCCAAAACGCCTCAGCCTGGGCAGATAGTGTCATGAAAACATTGTCTCCCGATGAGAAAATTGCACAATTGATCATGGTGAGGCTATCATCCATAGACAGCAAAACCAGGACGGTTACTTTCTATGACTCAACAGTGGAAAGGGATATCAGAAAATTCAACATCGGCGGTATCTGTCTTTTTCAGGGTGCCCCGGTAAAGCAGGCATCTATGGTGAACAGGCTACAATCCATCGCCAAAACACCTATCCTCATGGCCATTGATGGGGAAAATGGTGTTGGTATGCGGCTGGACAGCGTTGCAGGACTTCCCAGGATGATGATGCTTGGAGCCTTGCGCGATACCAATCTGGTTTACCGCTATGGCAGTTGGGTGGCAGAGCAATGCAAACAACTGGGTATTCAAGTAAATTTTGCCCCAGTGGTGGACGTGAACAACAATCCCAACAACCCTGTCATCAACGACCGTTCATTTGGAGAGAACAAATACAAGGTGGCATCCATGGGCATTCAATACATGCTGGGCATGCGCGACAAGGGCGTCATGGGTTCTGCCAAACATTTTCCAGGACATGGGGATGTTGATGTAGACTCTCACTTGGCCATGCCCGTGATCAGCAAATCAAAAGAACAACTGGATAGTTTGGAGTTGTATCCCTTTCAAAAAATATTTGACGCAGGAATAGGCAGTGCCATGATTGGACATCTCTTCATTCCAGCAATTGACAGCAATACCAACAGGGTTGCATCCGTCTCCAGAAAAAGTGTTACAAAACTCTTGAAAGAAGAAATGGGCTTCAAGGGCATCACCTTTACTGATGCATTGGAAATGAAAGGGGTTGCCAATGCCTTTCCAGACTATGCCTCCAGTGTTGAATCGTTGATAGCTGGGAATGACATCCTTTGTCTGCCTGGCGATGTTGAAAAAACAATTTCAAAGGTCAAGGGGGCCATCGCCGAAGGCGTGCTTGATTGGTCGCAAATTGATGAACATGCAAGAAAAGTCTTGCTGGCAAAATACCAGACAGGATTGGCCAGCTGGAAACCTCTTCCCCTGGAAGGGCTCGCCGCGCGGCTGAACGAAAAAACTGATGGGTTGAAAAAAGAGATCGCAGAGAAAGCCATCACACTGGCAAAACTGGAAGACAAAACAGCATTTCCTTTGCTTGCTGGAAAAACAGCATCAGAAAGCATCAACAAATCAGGACAATCCTTCGGCAATTATGCACTTGTAGAAATTGGCAGAAACAGGAATACTGCTTTTGCAGCTGCGATACGCAAGAACTATAATGCTGACGTTTTCATGTTCGATAACTCAAAGACAGCCACTGCTGCAGACAGCCTAATAGAAAGCCTCAAAGACTATGACAAAATCATTGTTGCAGTACATGAATTGCCGAGATTCCCGGCCAATAATTTTGGGATCAGCAACGAAGTGATTCGTTTGATCAACACGATCAATGCATCAACATCAAGCTCCCTTTTCATTTTTGGAAATCCCTATGCTGCAAAAAGTTTTTGCGATGCAAAAAATATCATGATCTGTTATGAAGATGATGCCATCGTTCATGAGGCTGCAGCAAAGATGCTCAGTGGTGCACTGTCAACAGAAGGTTCTTTGCCCGTCAGCGTTTGTGCTTCTCTGCCTGCAGGAACAGGAATCATGATGCCGGCAACTGCAGCGCAGATTGTCAACCCTGGAAAAATTAATTCTAGAGGCAGTGATAAAATGGCAAAAGTTGATTCCATCATTCAGGATGCCATTCGCCAAAAAGCCGCTCCTGGCATGGCTTTGCTGGTTATCAAAGATGGTAAAATCATTGAGCAGAAAACCTATGGCAACATGAGCTATGATGCTCCTGAAAAAGTGACGCAGGAGTCAGTATATGACATGGCTTCAGTAACGAAAATTTGCGCCACTACCCTTTCCATCATGAAGTTGTATGATGAAAAAAAGATCAAGCTCGATGGAACCCTTGGAGACTATATACCCTGGGTAAGGGGATCGAACAAGGCCAACATCACACTGAGAGAAGTATTGTTGCACCAGGCAGGTCTGAAAGCATGGATTCCTTTTTACAAGGAGATTTCAGACAGTGTTACCATGAAGGCAAAGCCAGGTTATTTCAGTAAAGTCAACAATCCAAAATACAATGTAAAGGTTGATGACTCATTGTACATGAGAACGGATTGGAGGGATACCATGATCAGCAGGATCCTCACTTCATCTGTGGACAAAAAGAAGCCCTACATCTACAGCGACAATGATTTTATTTTTCTGGGAGAAGTGGTGAAGGCAGTGAGCGGACAATCCTTGGACCAATATGCATGGAACAATTTCTACCGTCCACTAGGCTTCAGGAGTACCGGTTTCAACCCTACTGCTTACATGAAAAAAGCAACCATTGCGCCAACCGAGCAAGATCCTTATTTCAGGGAAAGGTTGGTCAGGGGCTATGTGCATGATCCAGGCGCAGCGATGTTTGGTGGGGTGTCAGGCCATGCCGGTCTTTTCAGCAATGCCTATGAAATTGCTGTATTGATGGAGATCATCATGAACAAGGGGGTAATCAATGAAAAAAGATTTTTCTCTACAGCCACCATCGATCTGTTCAATTCCTATCAGAGCGATATCAGCAGGCGCGGACTTGGATTTGACAAACCAGAAAAAGACAATGCAACCAGAAAAATTCCCTATCCGGCGCTGAACATCTCCTCAAAAACATTTGGTCATACAGGATTCACTGGAACCTGTGCATGGGCTGATCCAGAAAAAGGACTTGTATTTGTATTGTTGGCGAATCGTGTTCATCCAACAGCAAAAAATACATTCGGGGATTTGAACGTGAGGGGGAAGGTGATGGAGGAGTTGTGGAAATAGACTATAACATATTCAACTGAGTCCTGATCACCACTTTTGCAGCAACCCAGGCCTTGTGATAATTGGGGATGCGGATGCGCTCTTCCATGATGCGCTGCGGCTTGACGGCCTTTATCTTTTTGAATAAACTGAGGTAATATTTGTAAGCCAGGTAAACGCCAAAACGCGCTGTCAGTGGCAGTTTCAGGATTCCCTGGTAAGCCAGGTGGAAATCATTCTCAATATCCTCCTCAATGGATTCCTTCATTTCATGGGTAAATGAATTGAAATCAACACCAGGAAAATATACCCTGTTCAGTTGCTGATAATCCGCTTTTACATCTCTTAAAAAATTGACTTTCTGAAAGGCAGCACCCAATGATTGTGCAGAGGGTTTCAATTTCTCGTATTCATTTTTGTTTCCGTCGCAGAAAACATAAAGACACATCAGGCCTACTACTTCCGCACTTCCATAAATGTATTCTGCATAACCGAGGGCGTCATATTTGGCCTTGTTGAGGTCAAATTCCATGCTCTTGAAAAATGCTTCAACCAGGGCCAGGTCAATATTATAACGGTTGACGGTCAACTGAAAGCTTTGGAGGATGGGGTTGAGGCTTATGCCTTTTTCAATGGCTTCGTAGGCATCTTTTTTAAAGTCGGAAAGCAAAGTTTCCTTATCAAATTCATGAAAGGTGTCTACAATTTCATCTGCGAAGCGCACGAAGCCATAAATATCATAGATAGGACCCTGAATGTCGCTGTGCAGCAGTTTGATGGCACTGCTGAATGAGGTGCTGTAGCGTTGGGTGGTGATGCGACTGCACTCGTGGGCAACATTGTGAAAAATTCCTATCATGATTCAATTAGTAATTATGCAAGCTTTGCCATTCAAGTTAAACATTAACCCTGAAAAACCCTGATTTGTTCAACAGAATAACCGAATAATTTGTGATTATCCGTTTTCCTGTTATTATTTACTATTTTCTTTGTCAACCAATTTTGCCACCACTTCGCCACTGATCAGGCTGGGAGGCACGCCAGGACCAGGAACTGTGAGCTGCCCGGTGTAATACAGGTTTTTCACTTTTTTGCTTTTGCACGATGGTTTCAGGATGGCAGTCTGCATCAAGGTATTGGCCAAACCATAGGCATTGCCCTTGAACGCATTGTAGTCATCCACAAAATCAGTGTATGAATAGGCCCGTTTGTAGACGACATGGTTTCTGATGTCCACACCGGTTCTTTGCATCAGGCGTTCACTCAAGAGGTTGAAATAATGATCCCGGATTTTTTCGTCATCACCATCCAATCCTGCAGCAATGGGTATCAGGAAAAAAAGATTTTCCGAACCTTCGGGGGCCTGAGTTTGATCGGTAACAGAAGTGGCACTCAAATAAAAGAGTGGAGACTTAGGCCAATCAGGATGGGTATAAATTTCAGCAGCATGCTCATTGAAATCCACATCGAAGAAAAGGGAATGGTGTGGCAGGTCAGGAATCTTTGTATTGATGCCTACATAATAGATGAGGCATCCTGGTGCCATGACACGCTTCTCCCAGTAGTCCTCAGAATAGCTCCTGTACTGCTTTTCAAGCAACTTTGTTTCTATAAAATGATAGTCGGCGCCACCAATCACGACGTCCGCTTGGTATTCATTTCCCGCTTCGGTAATCACTTTGGTTGCTACTCCGTTTTCAACAATGATCGATGATACATTCTGGTTGAAATGAAACTGAGCCCCTTGTTCTACGGCAAGCTGGTGCATCCCTTCCACAATTTTGTACATGCCGCCTCGGGGAAACCAGGTTCCCAACTTGACATCTGCATAATTCATCAGGCTGTACAGCGCAGGGGTATTTTCAGGCAAAGCACCCAGAAAAAGAACAGGAAATTCCATCATCTGCCTGAGCTGTGGATGCTTGAAATATTTTCCGATATGGGCTTTGATGTTGTTGAATACATCAAGCCGGAACAATCCTGCGATGAGCTCCTTGTCGACAAACTCCAGCAAAGACTGACCGGGTTTGAAAACCAATTTGTTCACGCCCACCCTGTATTTGTAAGCGGCCTCGTCCATGAACGCATCCAACTTTTCACCTGCTCCAGGTTCAAGTTGATCAAACATTTTTTTGAGGGAAGCGTAATCAGCGGGAACATCCATGTGGTTTTGTTCCCAATAAATTCTATATGAAGGATCCAAACGGATCAGGTCGTAATAGTCTGCAACTTTTTTTCCAAAACATGCAAAAAAACGGTCAAAAACATCTGGCATCCAATACCAGCTTGGTCCCATGTCAAAGGAGAATCCATCCACTTTGAAATGACGGCATCTCCCACCCGGCTGGTCGTGCTTTTCCAGTACGTGCACCTCCCAGCCTGCTTTTGCGAGGAATGAGGCAGCAGAAAGTCCTGCGAAACCACTGCCGATTACGATTGCTTTTTTAGCCACAGCGGAAAGATAGGTTAAAACTTGTTGATTTGGTTTTTCAACAACCTTCTGGCAAAGTGAATACGGCTCTTGATGGTACCCAAAGGCTCCGTGAGCATATCAGCAATTTCATGGTATTTATAGCCTTCAAAGTATAGCATGAAAGGCTGTTTGAATATGGTGGGCAGCTCGTGTATGGCTTTGTTGATGTCTTTCATCCTCATGGACGTTTCTGCTCCATTGGGAACAGCTGACTGGTTGTGGTCGAGCAGAAACTCGTTGGGACTGTTGTCAAAAATTGTGTTTTGCTTGGACTTGCGGCGGTAATTGTTGATGAAGATGTTGCGCATGATGGTGTACAACCATGCTTTGATGTTGGTACCCACACTGTACTTGTCCTGGTTGGACAATGCACGGAACATGGTCTCCTGAAGGAGGTCCTTGGCAGTCTCCTGGTCCTTTGTAAGTGTAACCGCAAAAGGCTTGAGGTATTCTGAGTTTTGGAGCAGAAGCTGGTTGAATTCCTGTGTTGACATACCGCTTTGTTTAATTGTTAATGATGTGAAATTAAACAAAACAAGCATAGGATGCGTCATTTTTGTTTAATATTTTTTATCATTTTATTAAACAAAATCAAATGGCTGATAATCAGTGTCTTACCTCATGGATTCATGGGTAAATTGGGGATAAACGGTACAAAATGGACAAAAAAATACAAGCCTCAAAAGAGGCTTGTATTACAATATTGTACAAAATATTGATCAATCAGACCAGGTCTGAAATAAAGGATGTTACTTCTTGCAATGAACGCTTGAAATGAATTTCTGAGGGGATTTTGTGCTCATACGTTGCCGCAAGGCGACCAGAGATGATCAATGGCGTTTGACCAAAGCGTTTTAGCGACTGTTGAATGAATTTATCAAAATTGAAAACACTTGAAACGGATGTCAGGTGGGTGTAAATAAAATCTGGTTGTTTGTGCTTGACAACATACTCCACATCATCCATGGGCACGTTGGCACCGAGATAATACACATATAAACCGCGGCTTTTCAACAGATATTGGATGAACAAAAGCCCCAGTTCATGGTATTCACCTTCTGGTAGAAACAGGAGGCCTACTTTTTTCAGTGTAAACATCGGTGAAACTGCTTCAGTTCCAACGATGAGTTTTTGCCTGATGATGTTGGATACCAGGTGCTCCTGTGCCGGGTTGATATGGCCTGTAATCCACAATACCCCAATCCTTTCCATGAACGGAAAGATGATCTGGTGGATTGTTTTTTCGATGCCCTTTGTACGGATGTGCTCCTCCAGTATGGCTTCAAATCCTTCCAGTTCCATGTCTACCATGTTCTGGATCAATCCATTGACAATCCGCTCCTGCTGGGCCTGTACATCATTGATGCTGAGGATTTTGTTGCGGATATCCTCCTCGCTCATCTTGTCAATGTGCGAAATCTTAAAGCCGTATTTGTTGAGCAGGGAGATGTTGAGGATCTTCTTCAGCTCATCATTGTTGTAGTACCGGATGTTCGTGTCAGTACGCTGTGGCCTCAGGAATGTATAGCGCTGTTCCCAAATTCGGATGGTATGGGCCTTGATACCGGTAAGGTTTTCCAGATCTTTGATTGTGAAAGCGTTCATGTACTAATAACACATGTTTTGCTGTATTGTTCGCAGCTATTTTCAAAGAGATAGCCTGCTCATGACCTTTCCAAGCGCAGGGGTCAATTTGAGTTGTTTCAAGGCCTCAAGATGGCGTTCATGGTGAATGTCGGTGCCCAGTAAATCAATCATTCCCTTTTCAGCCATCCATTCAGCACACTGCTGGGCCGCAGGGCCATAATAGCCGGAGAAAGACAAAATATTGGATTGGAAAAGACATCCCGAATCCCTTATTTCCTTTAATTGGTCCAGTTTTTTATAATAATAATTGTAGCGCTCGGGGTGAGCAAACACAGGTTGGTAACCTTGAATTTGCATTTCGAATATCAACTCCCGCAGGTTTCTGGGAGGTTGGATGAATGAAATCTCGATCAGCACCCAATTGTCCTGGATGCGCAGCAATTCCTGCTTGATTTCCAACAAGGATTCAAGATTCCCATCCACCAGGTATTCTGCAGCCATCCGCACTTCATTCTGTATGCCAGCTTCATCCATGGCATTTC
>CAITQQ010000100.1 GCA_903894575.1 uncultured bacterium | reverse complement strand
GAACCAGGCATTTTCATCCGATTATGTTCTGGAGGCAGATGGTGATTTTCATCCCATGGCAGATCAGGGCATAGCGGAAAAAGCAAAAGTTCAGTTCATTGACAGCATCAGTTTCGAAATATTGTTGCTGGTTACTGAAGAAAAGACACTCCGGATTTTCCATGAAATTCAACCCAACGGTTATCTGAAAGTTACTGAGCAAGGCATAAATGAAGATGGGAATGCCTACCAGAACATCTCATATTACCACAAGCAAATGAGTGTGCTCCCCTATTCAACTTCTGTTTCCGGTGCCGTAATCAGGCCAACTGAGGAAGGGATGATCAGGCACAAATCCCTGACGGCAATGGAGGAACAAACCAATATGCAACTGACCCAAATCAGGCAGCAAATTGAATTATTGGCCCTCCAAGCACAGGAGATACAAAGACGAAAAGAGCTATCTGTACTGATCTACAGTGCAAAATTGAATTTCACTCCGGTGATTGGACAACAATATTATCTCTACGAGAAAAAAGACGGCAGCCATTTTCTGTCATTGGTCAGCCCCAAGGAATGGGGACCTTCAGGTCCATTTAAAAAATGTGCGGCAGCGGTTAAACTGCTTGCAGACCATACCTGGATGGAGCTGGTATAAAAAAGGGGATCGTTTGGATCCCCTTTTTATTGTTTACCTGAGTCATTATTTTACTTCCTCAAACTCTGCGTCAGTAACATTGTCTGCAGAGGCTTTTGCACCTCCTGCTTCTTGTCCGTCAGCTTGAGGTCCTGCTTGCTCAGCACCTTGTGTAGCATTGTACATGTCTTGACTGGCAGCCATCCAGGCATCATTCAATTCTTTGGTTGCCGCTTCTATAGCATTGACATCCTGTAACTTATGTACTTCTTTGAGTTTTGAAAGGGCTGATTCAATCACCGCTTTTTTCTCGGCAGGAATCTTCTCACCAAACTCTTTCATTTGTTTTTCAGTTTGGAAAATAAGGGCATCAGCAGCATTGATTTTCTCAATTTTCTCACGGGCTTCCTTATCGGTTGCCTCGTTGGCTTTTGCTTCGGCCTTCATTTTTTCAATCTCCTCTTTTGTCAATCCACTTCCTGCTTCAATGCGGATCTTCTGTTCCTTTCCAGTGCCTTTGTCTTTGGCACTTACATTGATCAATCCATTCGCATCAATATCAAAGGTCACTTCAATTTGAGGTACACCTCTTGGTGCTGGTGGAATATTATCGAGGTTGAAAATACCAAGGGTCTTGTTTTGATTGGCCATTGGTCTTTCTCCCTGAATAACATGGATCTGAACTCCAGGCTGGTTATCGGCTGCAGTAGAGAAGCTTTCAGACTTTTTGGTTGGGATGGTCGTATTCGCAGGAATCAAGACGGTCATCACTCCTCCAAGGGTTTCAATTCCCAGGCTCAATGGTGTTACGTCAAGCAAAAGAACATCTTTTACCTCACCTGTGAGTACAGCACCCTGAACTCCGGCACCAATGGCTACGGCTTCGTCTGGGTTAACGCTCTTGTTGGGTTTCTTGCCGAAGAATTTCTCAACAATCTCCTGGACCTTTGGAATCCTGGTAGATCCACCAACGAGGATAACTTCATCGATTTCACTCACATTCATGCCAGCATCTTTCAATGCTTGTTCGCAAGGTTTCAGGCAACGCTCAAACAATTTATCAGCAATTTGCTCAAATTTGGCCCTGGTAAGTTTCTTCACAAGGTGTTTCGGAACGCCATCAATTGCGGTGACGTATGGGAGGTTGATTTCAGTTTCGGATGAACCTGAAAGTTCAACTTTTGCCTTTTCAGCAGCCTCTTTCAGACGCTGAAGGGCCATTGGATCTTTTCTCAGGTCAACATTTTCTTCCTTTTGGAATTCTTCAGCCAACCAGTCCATGATAACTTTATCGAAATCATCACCACCAAGATGGGTATCCCCATTGGTTGATTTCACTTCAAAAACACCATCACCCAACTCAAGAACGGAAACGTCAAATGTTCCACCACCAAGATCAAAAACGGCAATCTTGCTGTCGACATTCTTTTTGTCAAGGCCATAAGCCAATGCTGCAGCGGTAGGTTCGTTAATGATCCTTCTGATGTTCAGGCCTGCGATTTCGCCCGCTTCTTTCGTAGCCTGGCGTTGCGCGTCATTGAAGTAAGCAGGAACAGTAACAACCGCTTCGTTCACCTCATGCCCCAAATAGTCTTCAGCCACCTTCTTCATTTTTTGAAGCACCATGGCGCTGATTTCCTGTGGAGTATAGAGACGACCATCAATATCAATCCTCACGGTATTGTTGTCGCCTTTGGCAACATTATAACTCCAATGCTTTATTTCCTCTGTTACTTCATCAAAACGACGTCCCATGAAACGCTTTACACTTGTAATGGTGTTGATAGGGTTTGTAATGGCCTGACGTTTTGCAGGATCTCCCACCTTGCGTTCGCCATTCTTGAGGAATGCCACAACACTGGGGGTAGTTCTTCTTCCTTCATCGTTGGCGATAACAACTGGTTCGTTACCTTCCATTACTGAAACGCAACTGTTGGTCGTTCCGAGGTCAATTCCAATGATTTTTGCCATATTTAAGATTTTAGATAAACATCATGTGCAAGAGATATGCCGTTCACCAAATCAGGAAATCTTGTCAGTTTTCAATTCAAAAGCATGACAAACAAATCATTATGACTGATTTTTTTGATCAAAATGGCATGAAAAATAAAAAAAATGATGCCCATCAGGCTTTTTGGAGCATATGACTGGTGATCATATCAGCATGCTGGCGTGAGTTTTCAATGAACCATTTGTTGGTTTTGAGCCCCCCACAAATCACTCCGGCCAAGTATACCCCCTCAACATTGGTCATCATGGTCTCTGGATCGTGGACCGGTGTCTGAAAAGGATCCGTTCCACGGGCAATGCCTATTGAGTCGAGAAAATCAAAATCAGGGAGATATCCTGTCATGGCTAGGACAAAATCATTGGGTATGGTCACAATCCCATCGGATGTTGAGATATCAATTTCAGCATCACGAATGGCAGCAACAGAGGCATTGAAATAAGCTTTGATCGAGCCCTCTTGGATCCTGTTTTCTATGTCTGGGCGAATCCAATATTTGACTGATTCCCTGATCTGTTCATCCCGAATCACCATGGTCACCTCCGCACCTTTTCGCCAAGTTTCCATGGCAACATCCACTGCAGAATTGGCAGCTCCCACCACAACAATTTTCTGACCAAAATAGATATGCGGCTCCCTGTAATAATGATGCACCTTGGGCAAATGCTCTCCCGGAATATCCATGAGCTTGGGAATATCATAAAAACCAGTAGCAATGATGATATGCTTGGCTTGATAAATGGATTTGGATGTTTTGACCGTAAATGTATTCGATGAGGGCCTAACGGATTCTACTGCTTCATACAAAGCCAGGTTCAGTTTCCAATGCATGGACACCCTGCGGTAGTATTCCAACGCTTCAGAGCGGGTGGGCTTGGGGTTGTGGGATACGAAGGGAACATTACCGATTTCCAGCTTATCAGCAGTGGAAAAAAAGGTCATGTTGAGTGGATAGTTGTAAAGTGAATGTACAAGAGGGCCTTTTTCAACAATCAAATAAGATAAGCTTTTTTCTGTACAGGAGATTCCACAGGCCAAACCAATGGGGCCTGCACCAATGATCAACACATCAAGCAATGGTGTATCGTTTATCATGTTGAAACCTTGGTTGATTTGAAACTGAAATGCCGTTGGGAGAGATAGCTGAATGCAATGACAAAAACGGTGGTAATCAGTTTTGAAACGGTGGGATAAAGGTGAAAATGTTCCACCAAAAGCTTGAGGAAGAAATAATTAAGAAACAGGCTGAAACTGACTGTCAAAAGGTACCTGAAAAATTGAACCCTGCCTCTCAAGGGAGAAGCCGTAAATACAATGAATCGCATCAAAAAAAATCCTGTGGGGAAACTCACCAAAAATGCCATGAGAAAAGCAGCAATATGCGGGCTGATCACAACAAATGAAAGATCCAGGTTTTGCTTGTCAAGGATAAAATTATAGCTGATGAAAAATAAAAAAATATCAAATACCGTATTCACCCCTCCACATGCAGCATAACGGTAGGTTGTACGGTCAAAAAACCTTTTGAAAAGAGGATAAAAAAAATCAAGTGTATGTTCAATCAATGGTTTCAAAAAAAACAGTTGAATCTGGTTAGAATTTGCAAATGTAAGTGGTATGCTTTTTTGAATAGGTAGCTCCCACGGCTTCGTGCAAAGCAAGCATTTTTGCATTGAAATCGCCCACCCAGGACAATTCTAGTTCTTCATAATGCTTCAAGGGCCTGGTATATTCTTGGAGCTTCATGAAAAGGCAGGATTCAAGCCCCATGTTGCGGTACTGTTCTTTTGTGCCCATGATGACCGCACGCATCCTCTTGTGCTTGACAGTAAACTTGTTCCAAACAAATTTTAGCTTTCCCATTAAATCCAAACGACCATTCAGCCCTTTGATCAGTTCATTGGTGTCTGGAAGAATCATGACAAAGGCAACAGGCTCATCCTTGGAAGTATAGGCAAACCAAATGAGGTTGGGATCCATCACAGGTTTGATTTTGTGGATGGTTTCTTCAATGGTTGCATCTGTCACCGTCGTGAAATTTTCGAAGTCCTTCCAGGCATCATTATAAATCTCCTTGAAATCTCTTGAATACCTAGGAATGTCAGCAGTGTCCAGGTGACGAAAAACATAGCCATTTCTTTTGGCTACCCAACTGGAAATTTTTGCCACTTTTTCAGGCAAGCCTTTTCGAACATCAATCCTATTGGATATTTGCTCGTACTTGACGGTGAAGCCGTAAGATTCAAAAAGGGCTTTATAATAGGGCGGATTATAGTTCATCCCATAAAATGGACTGGTAAAGCCATCAACAAGAAGTCCCCACCACATGTCATTTTCCCCAAAGTTGATGGGACCATTCATGGCCTTCATACCATTAGAGTCCAGCCATGTCTTCGCCTGATCAAAAAGCATGTTGGCGGCAGTTTGATCATCTATGCATTCAAAGAAACCGCAACCGCCGGTAGGTTGTTCCTCTTTATAGGCTTTTTTATCATTGATGAAGGCTGCTATCCTGCCAATGGCAATGTTGTTTTCATCAACAAGAATCCACCTCTTGCACTTGCCAAAGCTGAAAAAATTATTTTTCTGGGGATCAAATACTGACTCGATGTCATTCAATAAAGGACAAACCCATTGAGCATCATTCCTGTAAATGGAAAATGGGAGTTCAAGGAACTGTTGAACAACATGCTTATCCGTTACTTCAATTGTTTGCATGGCATCTTCTGAACTGCAAAATTACCAAAAAGGCAGGAAAGCTGATGGGTGTATAAGGGAATTAACGGTTTTTGAGGATATTAAACTTATCTGGATAGTCTGAAATGATGCCATCTACACCCAATGCCGCCATATTTTCAATGTCTTTTTCTTCATTGACAGTCCAGGCAATCAGTTTTACCTTGAGTTTTCTGCAGGCTTCGACATATGCTTTGTCAATCAGCTGATAGGCAGGACTCAACATATCTGGCCGAAAACCAAGATCATCCACCAATTGCTCGGGTGTTTTTTTATTGGATTCACCAAACAAATAGGATGTTTTGATGGATGGATAGGATTGGTGCAAAACCTGTAAGCTTCTTTTATCAAAGGACTGGATAATGGTTCTTTTGGAAATGTTAGCCCTTGTAATCACATCCATCAAAAGGGCCACAAATGCTTCTGGATCAGGATGTGAAATCCCATCTGTTGCAGGAGCACATTTTGTCTCAATGTTATAGTTGAGCGGTTTCAGGTGATTTGCCTTGACATAACGCTCTACGGAGTCAATCACATCGCTGAGCAAGGGCTTGATGGCGGGCATTTTTTTCTGGGAGGGAAACTTGGGGTTAAATTTCATTCCAACATCCCATTTAGACAGTTCTTCATGGGTCATCTGATAAATATTGAATGATTTGTCCTTGG
>CAITQQ010000099.1 GCA_903894575.1 uncultured bacterium | reverse complement strand
CTTAAGGCTTTTCAACGGTGATTAACCCCCTTTAAAGAAGTATTTTCATCCCCAATCCCCGATGATTTTATCCTCCCATTGTAAAAGCCACCCCAATCCTTAATTTGCACACTTATATTATAACATGAAGATCAGAAAAGCCACCATAGAAGATTGCCCGGGGATGCTGCAATTGATCAGGGAACTCGCTGAATATGAGAAAGCACCGGAAGAGGTTACCGTTGACCCCAAGCATTTCGAAGAAAGCGGATTTGGTGCAACTCCTGTGTGGTGGGCATTTGTGGTTGAAGAAGTTGAAGGGTTGAACTTGCCAGCCAAAGGCTGGGAGGTTGAAGTGAATGATGCTGTTTCTTCAACCCCCTCAACCACTTCAACCCCTTCAACGAATATAGTTGCCTTCGCCCTCTACTACATTCGCTATTCCACCTGGAAAGGCCAGACCATGTATTTGGAAGATATAATTGTTACAGAATCCATGCGTGGAAGGGGCATAGGCAAGATGTTGATCGAAAGGTTGAAGGCAGAAGCCAGGGAAAAAGGCTTCAAGCGCATTACCTGGCAGGTCTTGGACTGGAATGAGCCCGCTATTAATTTTTACAAGAAATTCAATGCCAAGTTCGACCCTGAATGGGTGAATGTTACCATTGAATGTTAAAAACTAAATGCAGAACCACTACTAGTAGATGATACTAATCAAAATTTGGATTAGTAATAATTTTATTTATTTATTTATTAAGTAGTTGATAGTCAATTGTATGTAAGCGTAATAAAAAAATAATTTAAAAATTTATCGTATAAACTTGCAATTTTAAAAACCTACTATTAGTTTTACACCCAATCCTACTATCAAATACTTAACCTGATTAAGTATTAATACGTTCCCAAATCCTCCCAATCCTCTTGAATTTCCTCCAATCCTATCGTCATTTCTTGGCAGCACTGCCAAGCATTTGATTTGTCCGATGATGACCATCTTTTTCATCACATTAAAGGAAATTTATTATGAAAGCTTTATTTTTATTGTTACTTGTTACTTCATTCTCGTTCACTTTTGCCCAAAATATTGGGGATTACCGCTCAAACGGAACTGGTAATTGGAGTGCATCTGGTTCATGGGAAGTTTATAATGGTTCAGCATGGGCAACTGCTACGTCAGCTCCTACATCTGCATCTACTGCATCTCCTGTAGTCAATGTTTCGACAGGATCTTTTAGTGCAACAGCCACGAACAATAGCTATTCTCTTACACTTGCCCCAAACGTTAATACTGTCAAGGCAGGCGATCTTTTAATCGTTTTTTGGAGCGATCACCAAAAAAATAATAGAAATGTTACCATCCCAAGTGGGTGGACTTCAATATACAACGATGCTTATCATGTCAATCACTCCGCTGTAGCCTTCTATAAAGTGGCTGTTGGCGGGGAAACTGCAGTCACATTTATTGCAAATGATATTGATAACCAAGCTGTTTATGTTGTTTATAGAATCAATAGTGGATCATACAATGGATTGCCAATAGGTAATTACGAAGATTTAGGCAATAATGTTGCAAACCCTCCACTTTTAGATGCATCTGCTCTAGCTAGTGGCACCAAACTTTGGATTGCAGCTTCTCATTCACATGGTTTGTCTGGCACAGATTTAACTTCAGTTCCATCCGGTTTTTCAAACAATTACAACATAACTCAAGGTCAGACATTCAGGACAGCTAGTAAGTTAGATGCAGCATCTTCACTAGATCCAGGTGCATTTACTGGTAGCACACATATAGGGGCAGGCACAGTTGCTTTAAGTATGGTTTCTAAAGCAAAAGTATCTATCCTAAATAGCCATGTTATAACAGTTACAGCAAACGCAACTGCCAACGACGTTGTAGTTGAAACAGGAGGTACATTAACGGTCAATTCAACATTCAATCTTGACATTGCATCAGCAAAGAGTCTTTCTGTAAGTGGAACAATTAAATTACCCGGTACATCATACATTGCTGGATCTGGTAATCTTTCATTGAATACTGACGCCACAATCGAAATTGGATCTGCTGATGGTATTTCCTCAGGTACTTCAACTGGAAACATCAGGATTTCAGGGACACGAACTTTCGGTACTTTAAATAGCGGAGCCGTTAACTATGTCTTTAATGCTGCTTCGAATCAGTCCATAGGAAATGGTATGCCCATCAAAGCCAAATCATTAACCATTTCTGGTAGCGGCATAAAAACCTTTTTAAATGACAACTTGGATATAACAGGAAATCTCACCATCAATTCCAGTAATAGTATGGTAATACCTAGCTCAAAAGAATATTCAGCAGGTAACTTGTATTTCGGAAGCACAATTCAGCTTATATCATATTGGGCTGGTACACTTGCACCAGGACCATTTAGTGGATCTACTTCACCATTTACCTATTACAAAGCACCTTCTAATTACAAAGCTTACAAAAGTGCAAATTTTGGGATTACAACAACTGGAATTTTATTGGTTGGCGCCGCGGCCCTCCCCGTAACCCTCTCCAACTTCACCGCCAAACAAACCACTGACAACAATGTTTCTCTTGCTTGGGTAACCTCTTCTGAAAGTGTAAACAAGGGATTCAGCATCGAGCGTCAAGAAGAGGGTAGTGGAAAGTTCCAGTCTCTTGGATTCATCGCTTCCAAAGCAGAAGGTGGAAATAGCCAGACAACACTTGCCTATAGCTTCAAGGATATGACTGCAAAAAAAGGAACCAACATGTACCGCCTTGTTCAGGAAGACCTTGATGGAACAAAGACTTACAGCGAAGTGCGCATCGTTAAATTGAACAATCAAAGCGTATCCATGGTGTTCCCTAACCCAAGCAATGGTGCGGTAAACATCAGCAGGACTGCTGACGGAAAGAAAATGAATGTTCAAGTGATCGATCAGTCTGGTAAAATCATCAGGCAGTTAAGCAACATCACCGATGCCAATTACAAACTCAATATTCAAAAATCTGGTGTCTACACCATCAAAATGACCTACCCTGAAACCGGCGAACAATCCATCCAACGGATCGTCGTCCAAAAATAAGAGGCCGGGGTTTTTTACCCCCAGCCAGCAACCAATAGAATCATCATACCATTCTAATGGATGAAAAGCTCCCGCCTTACAGCGGGGGCTTTTTTTGTGCCCCCAACTCTTCAACTCACCGCTCAACATTGCAAACCTTTTCATAACTTTGCACAAAATTTGAACCTTCCATGG
Organism: uncultured bacterium; assembly: GCA_903894575.1. Classification (GTDB taxonomy): domain Bacteria; phylum Bacteroidota; class Bacteroidia; order Chitinophagales; family Chitinophagaceae; genus Pollutibacter. Next base: position 11,205 of record CAITQQ010000099.1, on the reverse strand, counting down.
CAGGCCAGTTAAAAGAAGTAAGAAACCGGATCAAATCGGTACAATCTACCCAGCAGATCACAAAAGCAATGAAGATGGTGAGTGCCGCCAAACTGCGCCGCGCCCAGGATGCCATCATTCAAATGCGCCCCTATGCCTCTAAGCTCCAGGAAATGCTCAGCAATATCGTGAGCAATTCTGAAGGCGGAAACAGCATTGCCCTGGCCGAAGAAAGGCAGGTGAAGAAAGTATTGATGATTGTAGTTACCAGTGATCGTGGCCTCTGTGGTGCCTATAATGCGAACATCCAGAAAATGGCGATTGCTACCATCGCTGAAAAATATTCATCCGTTCAAGCAGCAGGAAACCTCACCATCTGGGCCATTGGCAAGAAAGGGGCTGAGTTCTTCCAAAAGCGTGGATTTACCGTAGATGTCCGTTTCAAGGACACCTTCCTTAAACTGTCATTTGAAACCGTACAAGCATGTGCCCAGGCTGCAGTGCAGGCGTTTAAGCAAAAAGAATTTGATGCCATAGAGATTGTCTACAGTGAATTCAAGAATGCAGCCACGCAACGGTTTGCCTCCGAAGTATTTTTGCCCATCCCCAAGAATGAGCCCTCAAAAGGAGGAAGTTCAAAGAAGGCTGATTTCATTTTTGAACCAGACAAAGATTTGCTGATTGCAGAACTCATGCCCAAGATCCTGAACACACAGCTGTTCAAGGCCGTTTTGGATGGCAATGCCTCCGAGCATGGTGCAAGGATGACGGCCATGGACAAGGCCTCTGAGAACGCCAATGAACTGCTTAAATCACTGAAAATCTCCTATAACCGTGCCCGCCAGGCAGCCATCACCACAGAACTTACAGAAATTGTGAGTGGTGCAGCGGCCTTGCAGGGATAAAACCAGGTTTTTGCAGTACATTTATCTCCCACAAACCCGGCCAAAGGCCACCACAGCATCATTTGAGCAATGGAAATAGCCAACCTTATCACACATGTAGAAGCACTGATTTTTGCCAGCGAGAAGCCTCTCACTGCCATTGAGATCACTGAACTGGTGAACAGTGCTTTTGGGTTCATGGATGACAAGGTTGTGATTGATCAGGTGGAAACTTCTATTGAAGGCGTTAAAGAAAAGTACAATTCTGAATTCTTCCCCTTTGAGTTGAGGGAGAGTGGCGGAGGCTGGCAGTTCCTGACCAAAAGGGAATATCACCAGACCATTGCACAGCTCAACGGCGACAAATTCCTGAAGCGCCTTTCTACTGCGGCCTTGGAAACCTTGGCCATCATTGCCTACAAGCAGCCCATTACCAAGTCTGATATAGAAGCCATCCGTGGAGTGAACTGTGATTATTCTATCCAGAAGTTGCTCGAAAAAGAATTGATCATCATCTCCGGTCGCAACGAAACCATGGTGGGCAAGCCCTTGATCTACAGCACATCCCGTCATTTCATGGATTATTTCGGGATCAACTCCTCTGAAGAGCTTCCAAAAATAAGTGAAGTATTGGCTGAACAAATGGTGACACCAACCTTGGTCAATGCTGAGCACTTTGAAACAGACGGAACTGCCGATACAGCTGAAAATGTGCAAGCTCAAGATGGTGATACTTCATCCGAAATAACTGAAGAAGACACATCTTTCAATCTTCCCGACTAATATGCTCTCCAACTATACCCTCCTCAACGCTGCAGCTGAATTTGGTACTCCCTTGTATGTCTATGATGAAGCGCAAATCAAGTTCCAATATGCTTCATTGAAGCAAGCATTTCGCAGATCTGATGTCAAAATATTTTATGCCTGCAAAGCGCTGACCAATATCAACATCCTCAAAATCCTTGAGCAACAAGGCTCTGGCATTGATTGCGTCAGCATCAACGAAGTGCAGCTGGCCCTCAAGGCAGGGTTTACTTCAGAGCGCATCATCTTTACACCCAACAGTGTAGCCTTTGATGAATACCTGGAGGCAACAGCTTTGAAGGTAAACATCAACATTGACAACCTTTCCCTGTTGGAGGAATTTGGCCATCATTTTGGGAGTAGTTATCCGGTCATCATCCGCTTGAATCCGCACATCATGGCGGGTGGAAACATCAAGATCTCTACCGGGCATGTCGATTCCAAATTTGGTATCTCTATAGAACAAGTGCAACAGATCATCGATGTAATGCACCGCACCAAGGTCTCGGTAAAAGGCCTGCACATCCATACCGGCAGTGAAATCAAGGATCTGGAAGTTTTTGTAAAGGGACTGGAATTGGTATTGGAACAGACAAAATATTTTCCTGATCTGACAATCGTTGATCTTGGTGGGGGATTCAAAGTTCCTTACAAGCCGGATGAAGTGGGAACAGACATGGAGGCATTGGGACAAAAACTGGCTGACACCTTTGAAGCTTTTGCGCAATCAACAGGCAAGAAATTTCAGGTCTGGTTTGAACCCGGAAAATACCTGGTCAGCCAGTCTGGCTATTTTCTGGTTCGGGCCAATATCATCAAGCAAGGGCCTTCTAGGACTTTTGTTGGTGTGAACAGCGGGTTCAATCACCTGATTCGTCCAATGTTCTATGACGCATACCACAAGATCTCTAACATATCGAATCCTGAAGGGGAACATAAGACCTATAACATTGTGGGAAACATCTGCGAGACCGATACTTTTGCCTGGGACAGGGATCTCAATGAGGTACGTCCCAATGATATTATTCTTTTCAACAATGCTGGGGCATATGGCTTTGAGATGAGCTCTCGCTTCAATTCCCGCTGTCGTCCTGCGGAAGTATTGGTATCCAACAACGAGTTGAAACTGATCCGCAGGAGAGAGAACTTGGAAGATATTTTGCAAGGGGTTGTACTGTAATAACCCCAGATCTTGATGCTCGCAATATATTCGATAAAGAAATATTATTTTCTGAAACGGCCATCAAAAGAACACCTGACGCCACGGTGATTGCCGCAGGCTTCCAATTCCCTGACCTGCACAGATTTTCCGTTGAAGCTGAACTCCAGCACACAATGGTCGTCCGCTTTATTGTAATGATATACCCTTGGTTTGACCAGCACCATGTCTCCCCTTAAACTTCCATCACAGCCATTGCCCGATTTTTCAATATTGATGAAAAACAGCAATTTGCCTGCCTTTCCCCCATCTCGGATAGAAACAAAATTTTTCTTGTCCTGTTTGTAGTCGCCACTCAAGGGGTCCTTTCGTGACAAAGTATCAATGGGATTGTAGACCGTTTTTTCCTCAACCGGCTCATTGCTTTCTGTAAGGATCAGGGTAAAAAGGCCCTCTGTATTGTATACATATGCGCTCTTGTTGTAATAGGCTTTTCCATCCCTTGATTGTGTATTCCTGGTCTTGATGACGGTAAGTCTTTTGTCAATGCCACCCTCTGAAGACACCTCCGGATTGCTGTTTTTTTCAACAAGGGGCATTGAGGCCTTGAATACATTGTTGGCATCAAAGCAGATCAGGTAAATGTTTTTTTTGTCCTTCTTTTCTGCAGCAAGGAAGATGTAGGTTTCCCCGGACTCTTCTGCCTTGTATCTTCCCTTCCTGTAAAAACGAACATCTTTTATCCTTGGGAAAGCAGCCTTGAAAATACTATCTGGCAAGAAAGTTGAAACGACACTGTTTTTAATGAAAAAACTATCAGATTCAATTTTTTTTAAATCTTTTTGTTGGAAGAGGATGGGAAGTGCACGCAAGGGGAAGGATTCAATGAAATCAGTGGTCTCAATAGCCTCATCTGCATTGATGTCTTTGGCCTTTTTGCCGCAGGAAACCATTAAAACAAGGAGGAGCGCACATATTGTTATTCTTTGCATATGCATCAATTGGAGCCAATATAGCTACATCCTAAATCTTTTGCAAATATTTTGGCAACGACCTGATAATCAATTGTTCATATCAAAAATACCCGGGACAATGTTGAATCCCGAATAATTGTGTACAAAATACATATTACTTTTTTCTTTCCAAAAAAACGGGGTATCTTGCGGGCTCATTAATCAGCCCAGGCATGTCAAATTTCAAACATTACAAATTACCCTACGCGATAGATTCCCGATACGAAAAAAAGGCTGCATATTTCTCCATGGAGTTTGCGATTCACCAGCCTTTGAAGATATACAGTGGAGGACTGGGATTCCTCTCCGGATCTCATTTGAGAAGTGCTTATGAGCTGCGCCAAAACCTCATTGGCATTGGGATCTTGTGGAAATATGGTTATTATGACCAGGCCAGGAATCAAGACCAAACCTTGCAGGTGCAGTGGAATGAAAAAATCTATAATTTCCTGGAAGATACCGGCATCAAGTTTCAGATCATGATCCATGATGCCCCTGTTTGGGTGAAAGTACTTTACCTGAATCCTGAGACATTCAAATCCGCACCACTTTTCTTGCTGAGCACAGACTGTCCGGAAAATGATTATGTCTCTCAAACCATCACCCACAGGCTCTATGACGCCAATGTGGCCACCAAGGTTGCCCAGTTCATTTTGTTGGGCGTTGGTGGTGCCAAACTGGTGGATGAGTTGGGATTCAAGCCAGATGTTTACCACCTCAATGAGGCCCATGCCATCTCTGCGGCCTTTTACCTCCTGAATAAAAATGGCGGAAACCTGGCTGAGTTGAAAAAGCAGCTGGTATTCACCACCCATACACCTGAAGAGGCTGGTAATGAAAAGCATGATATTTACCTCTGCAACAAAATGTCTTATTTCTGTGGTATGCCGCTTGAAAAAGTGAGGGAAATAACAGGGTTGGAGGATGATCAATTCAACCACTCCCTTGTGGCCTTGCGCTTTGCACGCCTCTCCAATGCAGTTTCAGAACTGCATGGTCATGTGAGCCGGAAAATGTGGAACAAACATGAAGGGGTTTGCCCGATCATCCACATCACCAATTCTCAAAACTGGCGCTATTGGGCAGACAAGCAATTGTATTTTTCCATGGATGAGCAAAATGACGAGCGCTTCATTGACAGGAAAAGATTCCTGAAGAAAAGGGCCTTTGATATGGTTGCTGATCAGACTGGTAAGCTTATGGATCCTGATGTATTTACCATCGTTTGGGCACGCCGTTTTGCCGGATACAAACGTGCAGACCTGCTTACCCGCGACAGGGAAAGATTTGAGGAATTGCTGAACAATTCAAAGTATCCTGTGCAAATCATCTGGGCTGGAAAGCCTTATCCGGTGGACTATCCCGCCATCACAGAGTTCAATCACCTTGTTCATGTAAGCAAGGCCTATCATAACATGGCCGTTTGTACGGGCTATGAGCTGGGGCTCAGCAAGCGCCTCAAGCAGGCTTCAGATGTTTGGCTGAACAATCCACGCGTGCCGCGTGAAGCCTCAGGCACCAGTGGCATGACTGCTGCCATGAACGGATCTGTCAACGTATCCACCAATGATGGATGGATCGTGGAATTCATCAACCATGGAAACAATGGTTTTGTGGTACCCCCACAGGACTATGAAAACATGCATGTGCAAGACCAGGACCAATATGACTTGGATGAGCTCTACAGGATCTTGAAAGAGGAGGTTTTGCCTCTGTATTATGAAGCACCGCATACCTGGCGCCAGATTGTACAAAATGGCATGAAGGACGTTCGCTTCAAGTTCGATTCCAACAGGATGGCCGCTGAGTATTATGACCTGCTTTATAACGGCTAGTACTTTATTATATTTGCAACATGATACTCCCCATTGTAGCATACGGGCATCCAGTACTGCGTCAGGTTTGCACTGACATAACACCTGATTATCCTGAACTGAAAAAATTGCTGGATGACATGTGGGAAACCATGTACAATGCCCATGGCATGGGCTTGGCAGCACCGCAGGTCAACAGGCCCATCCGACTGTTTGTTTTTGATACGGAGCAGGTATACAACAACAGTGATGAAGAAGAGAGAAAACAATTTGAAGGGGAAACAGGTCGGAAAGCCATCTTCATCAATGCCCATATCACTGCTTTGAATGGCACACCATGGTCTTGCGATGAAGGCTGTTTGAGTTTGCCTGGTTTCAGGGAAGAAGTCAGCCGTGAAAGTACTGTCACCATTCAATATTGTGACGAAAATTTCGTTCAAAAAACAGAAACATTCAAGGGCCTCAATGCAAGAGTTATCCTGCATGAATACGATCATATCGATGGAAAGCTTTTCATCGACAGGATCTCATTGCTCAAGAAAAAATTACTCAAGAAAAAACTGGACGATATCAGTGCAGGCAGGGTGAAGGCTGGATATAAAATGATCCTGCCGAAAAAATAGTCAGGCGCAGCCTTCAGCTCTCGCTTCTTTCAAGGTACTCCTGCAGCAAGAGGCAGGCAGCAATCTCATCAATCATTCCTTTTTTCTGACGGTCTTTTTTCTTCATGCCCATTTCGACCATCGCCCTTGAGGCCATCTTGGACGAATGGCTTTCATCCACCGTTTCAATAGGAATTTCAGGGAAACTATTTTTCAATCTCCTGATACAATGTTTGGCTCCTTCAGTAGAGTGGGTGGGCGTTCCATCCAATTGATAAGGCTCTCCAATCAGGATTCTTTCTACAGGTTCTTTGGCTACGTAATCTTTTAAAAATTCAAAAAGTTTTTGCGTGTCAACGGTTGTCAGACCAGTGGCAATAATCTTCATAGGATCGGTGACCGCTATGCCGGTTCTTTTGTTGCCATAATCCAATGCTAAGATTCTTGCCATGATCTAGTTTAAAAAGATGAGGTCTGTGATCGTGAACAGTGCAAATACAATGCTGGCAATGCCATTGGCTGTCATGAAGGCGATGTTCACCCTGCTCAAGTCATCCACTTTAACAATGCTCTGCTGGTAGATCAGTAGTCCTGAAAAAAGCGCAGCTCCTGTTGCAAAAATCCAATCCAATCCAAACAAATACCCACTGCTGAAAATAAGCAAGATGGTTGATGCATGCAGCAGGCGCGAAACCAGCAAAGCATTTTTTCTGCCCAGTTTGGCAGGAATGGACGACAGTCCTTCCTGGCTATCAAATGTTTCATCTTGCAGGGAATAGATGATGTCGAATCCACTGACCCAACCAATGACGGCCAGTGAAAGAAAAACAATGGAAAGGTCTATGCTTTCTGTTACTGCGATGAACGCTCCAGTAGGCGCTAGGGAAAGCCCGATGCCCAAAACAATATGACAAAGGGCCGTAAACCGCTTTGTATAACTGTATCCCAGGATGACCAGCAGGGCAATAGGGGAGAGCATAAAACAAGTGGCGTTGATCATGTAGGCTGAACCCATGAACAGCAGTGCGTTGAGGATGGTAAAGCGAAGGGCGCTGGCCGGGCTGATCAGCCCCCTTGGGATTTCACGGATCGCGGTGCGGGGATTTTTGGCATCAAACTCCCTGTCGAGGTACCTGTTAAATGCCATGGCTGCGCTTCTCGCAAATACCATGCAAAGAATCACGAACAAGAAAATGACAAGATGAGAGGAAAAATAATCAGCCACAACCTCCCAGCCTTTTTGGTCTGTCTCGTCTTTTCGGCCCAGAAAAAAAACGCCCATGAAAAACCCAACCAGTGCAAATGGCATGGCAAAAATGGTATGGGAGAACTTGATGAGCGACAGGTATTTGTTGATTTTTTTCATGGCAATGTTTACAGTTCCCTCAAATGGTTATTCAGATATTTTTTCTGTGGCTTTGAACAGCTCCCACAAAACAATGCCAGCGGCCACACTGATGTTGAAGGAATGCTTGCTGCCGAATTGCGGAATCTCGATGCATCCGTCTGTTGCCGCGATCATTTCTTCACTAACCCCTTCTGCCTCGTTTCCAAATACAACGGCTATTTTATCACCAGCTTGGTAGTTAAAACTTTCCAGTGATATGCTGTTGTGTGTCTGCTCCACGGCATAAACGGAATAACCCTGCTCTTTCAATGCTGCAATCGCAGACAATCCGTCCTCATGGCCCGTCCATGCTACGGTTTCTGTTGCGCCCAGTGCTGTCTTGTTGATGTCGCGGTGTGGGGGCCTTGGAGTATAACCGCAGAGGTAAATTTTTTCCACCCTGAAGGCATCAGCCGTTCTGAAAACACTCCCCACGTTGTGCATGCTCCTCACGTTCTCAAGCACCACCACGATGGGGGATTTTGGGGAAGCATGAAACTCCTCCGTGCTTAAGCGTTGCAATTCATCCATCCCCTTTTTTAGCATAAGACAAAGATAAGGCTCTCCTTTTTTTCATTTCAGAATAAAAGATACCTTTGTCAGGTTATGCAGGAAGCGTTTCAACACATATTGGATTCTCTCAGAAAATGGCAGCCCAACCATGACATTGTCTTGGAGTCGCTTCGCCAGGCTGGCAGCAACAGGCAATACTTTCGTTTCAAACACGATGGTGAAAGCTATATCCTTACCTACAATCCGGCCAATGCACCGGAGAACAATGCGTTTGTGGAATTCACGCATCATTTTGCAGGCAAAGGATTGAATGTGCCATCTATCATCTATACAGATGATGCCATGCAGTTTTATGTGCAGTCTGATCTAGGGGATGTTTCCCTTTTTGACCATATCACCAAAGAGGGATTTTCTGAGAACGTGCTGAACCTTTTCAAGAAAACCTGTGCTTCATTGGCCAAGCTGCAAATTGAAGGCGGAGACGATCTTGATTACAGCAATTGCATCGCAACCCGATCTTTTGATAAGCAAGCCATCTATTCTGACCTGCTTTATTTTCTTTATTATTTTGTGCGCGCGCTGGATCTTCCATACGACAAGAACCTGCTGCTGAATGATTTTGACATGCTGAGCAGCTACCTCATGCAAGAGGAGCATCAGTATTTCATGCACAGAGACTGCCAGAGCCGCAATGTGATGGTGCGTGATGGCGAAGCCTATTTCATCGACTACCAGGGTGGAATGCAGGGTGCGCTGCAATATGACATTGCTTCATTGCTTTGGCAGGCCAGGGCGCAGATGCCTTATGATTGGAGAGATGAATTGGTGGGGTATTATTTTGACCAGGCCAATGCCTGCCTGAATGGAAAATTGAACAAGAAGGAATTCCTCAACAATTATGATGGATTCGTTTTGATAAGGATGCTTCAAACCCTTGGTGCATATGGTTTTCGTGGGCTGTTTGAACGCAAGCCTCATTTCATTGCCAGCATTCCATTTGCATTGAAAAACCTGAAATGGTTCCTTCAAAACAAAAACATTCCCATCAGGCTTCCGGCCTTGCAGAAAGTATTGGAGGCCATTGTTGCAGATGATATCATGGCAAAATTTGAGCCGATCACTGCCAGCGAAGCCTCAAAGCTGACGATTCACATCAACAGTTTCTCTTATAAAAAAGGGATTCCTCAAGATCAATTCGGCAATGGTGGCGGATATGTTTTTGATTGCCGCGGCATCCTGAATCCTGGGAGGATTGATGAGTACAAGACACAGACAGGTCGAGACAAACCTGTACAGGAATTCCTGATGCACAAGACCAACATGCCCAATTTTCTGCAACATGTTTTTGGCATGATTGACATATCCGTGGAGGACTATTTGAAGCGTGATTTTGAGGGATTGACCATCAGTTTCGGTTGTACCGGCGGACAGCACAGAAGCGTGTTTGCCGCGGACCGCCTTGCTGCACACCTCCATGAGAAATACAAAGTAAGGACTGTTGTATATCATATCGAACAAGAGGCCAAACAGTGGAAGAATGAGCCGTATTAGTACAATACATCTTCCAAACAACATCAACTGAATGAATATGCAGCCCGTTAAAGCAATGCTCTTTGCAGCAGGTCTGGGGACAAGGTTGAAACCCTTTACAGAACACCATCCCAAGGCATTGGCTGTTGTCAATGATAAAACCTTGCTTGAGCGAAACATTGCCTATCTCAACAGCTTTGGCATCAAAGACATCGTTATCAATGTCCATCATTTCGCAGACCAGGTCATTGAGTTTTTACAACGATACGAGCATACGGATACCAATATCACTGTTTCACATGAGGTCGATGGTCCATTTGAAACCGGCGGTGGGCTTGCGTTTGCTGCTTCCCATTTCAGGGATGCTTCATCCCCATTTGTGGTCATGAATGTAGACATGTTGACCAATCTTGATCTGATGGGGATGATTGATTTTCACCAAAAAATCAATCCCTTGGCAACACTGGCAGTGACCAAAAGGGAAAGTTCCAGGCAGTTTCTTTTTGATGAGGAGATGCGTTTGGTGGGATGGAGAAACAATCTTACCGGAGAGACAAAATGGTCTGCCGGGGAAGTAGAAGATGTTCAGCCTCGGTCTTTTTCAGGAATCCATGTAATTGATCCTGCTATTTTTGGGCTCATGCCTTCCTCCGGAACCTTCTCCATTACAGATGTTTATTTGCAACTAGCGGCCAATTCCCTCATAGTTGGCTACGACCACAGTGGTGATATCATCCTTGATGTAGGCAAACCAGAATCATTGGTCAAGGCAGCGGTTTTATTTCAATAAAAATGTACATTGGTTCAAATTTCATCCCATGATAAAGAAAATACTGATCGCTTTTGCCGTAATTCTCTTGATCATCCAGTTCATTCGTCCTGAAAAAAATATTGCTTCTGCTCCTTCTGATACCAATATTGCCACCCATTATGTCACTCCGGACAATGTAAAACAAATCCTTGAGCGCTCTTGCAATGATTGTCATTCCAACAATACAAAATATCCCTGGTATGCCTCTATTCAGCCCCTCGGTTGGTGGTTGGCCGATCATGTAAAAGAGGGAAAGTCTGAATTGAATTTCGACGCATTCATGACCTACAAACCAAAGAAGGCCCGCCATAAAATGGAAGAGGTGAATGAAATGGTCAAAGAAGGGGAGATGCCTTTATCCAGCTATACCCTTGTTCACCGCGATGCCAAACTCTCCATGGAAGATAAGCTTGTCCTTGCTGATTGGGCAGTATCCACCATGAAGGCCATTGAGGCAGAGCATAAGCTGGAGCCGGCAGAAGAAAAAAAATAGTCCAGGTCTAGGAAACTGGTATCAACCTTTTTCCTCCTTGTATTGATCAAGGAACTCTGAAATAGACTGATCTGTATTCAGACCCAATTTCTTCCTGAGCCTATACCTGCTGATCTCAACTCCTCTCAGGGTGATGTTCATCAGCTGGGCAATTTCTTTTGATGCCAGATTGAGTTGCAGGTAAGCACAAACTTTGAGGTCAGTATTGGTCAGTTT
>CAITQQ010000098.1 GCA_903894575.1 uncultured bacterium | reverse complement strand
GCTCCACAACCGATACAGGAGTTGAGATCGATGCTCATTCCCCATTTCGGACCTGGATAAGGATGGCTTGGGTAAAGCGTTCCTTCTGCAGCGTAGTCATTTGTATTTTTTGCATAATCCTCAACAAGCTTGTGCCTGTCGTCTGCCAAAACAGTTGGATTCTTTTTGAAATCAGCCAGAGAGAACTCGCGCACCACTTCATCACGGCCTTCGTATTGGTTGTGCGTTTGGGTATAGGCGAGTTTGAAGGTTTCGTTGGTTTTTGCAACACTTACACCTGCTGTGCTGTAGCTGAATGATTTTCCATCGAAACTTACAAGCGGGAATGCATTCTGACCAACATTAGCAGCAGCACGTCCTGATTTCTCAGAGCGGCCATAACCAAGGGCCAATGCGATAACATTCTTGTGCATTCCGGGAATGACCAAAACAGGCAGCTTCATCTCCTTGCCACCCACCTTCACAGTGATGACAGGCTTGTCTACCTCTACTTCGTAGTTGTCATCCACAAGGATGCCAAGTTCTTTTGCCGTTCCAAAAGAGATGATGGCGTAGTTGTCCCAGGTAGCCTTTGTGATAGGGTCAGGCATTTCCTGCAACCATGGGTTGTTGGCTTCCTTACCTGCACCGATGGCTACTTTCGGATAAACAACGATTTCCATTCCTGCAGCAGGTTTTGCAGCAGCAATCGCTAAGGCTGCAGCAGCAAGGGCTGATCCATTATAGCTTCCGGCAGCGGCTGCAGCAGGTGTTTCAACCACACCATCTTGCAGGGCTTTGTCCCAGGCAGCTTGTGAGCCGAATCTTCCGAGCCAGTATTGTTTAAAATAATTTCCGTATGAAGTTGCATCTCCAGACCACTTCAACAAGGAAGTCTGGAAAGCCCTTGTCTTGAACAATGGAGCGATGGTAGGCTGGATGAAACTCAGGTAGCCTGATTTCATTTCAGCATCACCCCAGCTTTCAAGGAAATGATGATCGGGAATAGCAAACTTGCAGAGGGATGTGGTTTCATCCTCCCTATCATTGAATGAAACAGAAACGGCCACTTTTGCCAATCCCGATTCAAATTTCTTTGCATCAAAATAATCGTATGCAGGATTCACGCCATGGATCAACAAAGCTCCGATCTTTCCTTCGTTCATTTCCTGAACGAGCTGGACCATTGCGGCATCATCACCCTGACGTGTATTCAATGTGGTACCCCAATCAATGGTGGTTCCATAAGCACCGAGGAGTTGGTTGATGGCATTGACAACCAATTGAACATTGGCATCATTGCTTCCGCTCACTACAAGCGAAGCAGCACCTGAGGCTTTCAATGAAGCAACAGCCTGGCTGATGCCTTTTTTAAGGCGATCGTCAGTCAATTTTGGAGCAACAACCGCACCACCAAGGGCTGCGTAAATATTCAAGGCCACTGCACCTGCCTCAGAAGGAAGGTGAACGTAGCGGTCATCTGCATTTGCACCAGTGAGGCTGAGCATGCTTTCAAACTGAATATGCTTGCTCATCTCAGGATTCTTCTGGTTGATCTTCCTGCCTGCAGCATACTGACGGGCATATTCAACCGGGCTCAACCATGTTCCAAGGAAATCAGCACCAAGGCTGACGATTGTCTTGGCTGCATTGAACTGGTAAGAAGGGATGGCCCTCTTTCCAAAAGAAGCGGCATTGGCATTCAGCAGACCGTTGGAAGAAATGGCATCATATTGGATATGACGTGATCCTGGTTGCTTGGCCAAAAATGCAGCAATGATATTTTTGGTGGTAACAGAGCTGATGGTTTCTGTGAGGAGAACGGTTGGTTTTCCACCGGTTCCTGCCATGGCTTCTGCAACCATTTTATCGAATGCATCGAAAGTACTTACCTCCTTGCCGTTGGCGAGGGGGTAGCGAAGGCGTGCGGTATCATAAACACCCAGCACTGAAGCCTGCACACGGGCTGAAGTACCACCATTGGTGATGGTAGAAAGATCATTTCCTTCGATCTTGATTGGCCTGCCATCGCGCACTTTGGCAACAACAGGAATGGCATCGCCATCCATTACATAGGTTGTTGCATAATAGTTGGGAACTCCAGGAATGATGGAATCAGGCTTGTTGAGGTAGGGAATACTCTTTTTTACAGGCATTTCACAGCTTGCGGCTGCAGCTGCAGCGGCAGTGCTGAATCCGAGGTATTTCAAGAAATCCCTGCGGGGAGCCTTAGACTCAAGCAGACCATTGTCCTGCTCAACAGCAGGAAGATCTTCTGTGAATTCATCCTGGACCCTCTCCTGAAAATTTTCACTGCTCTTCAATTCACCGAAACTCTGCCAATATTTTTTTTGCTTCATAACAGTTCTTAGGTTGTGCTTAGTATGAGATGTTGCTGAGTGCTGATATTAATAGTGACATTTTTGACATTCTGTTCCTCCAATCTTCTCGACGGTCACGCTGTCGATCTTCTTGTTCTTCATATCCTCGTGGAACTTCTCATAAATGCTGTAGAATTTGTTGTCGGTAAACTGCACCTTGGTTTCCCTGTGACAGTTAACGCACCAGCCCATACTCAGGTCTGTGAACTGGTAAACCTCATCCATTTTCTGGATCTCACCATGACAGGTCTGGCAGTTTTGCTTTCCTGCAGTAACGTGTTGTGAGTGATTAAAGTAAACATGGTCAGGAAGGTTGTGGATGCGAACCCACTCGATGGGCTTTCCTTCGCCGGTGTAGGCCTTCTTGCTTGGATCCCAGCCTGCATACTGATACAGCTTCTGAATTTCAGCAGTACCATCTACCTTGCTTCCGTCTTCCCTCAACAATTGTGGACCCTTTACATATTCATTGATACCCATGTGGCAGTTCATACAAATATTCACCGATGGGATGTTGGCGTGCTTGCTGTCCTGCGCTCCACCATGGCAATACAGACAGTTGATCTGGTTGATGCCGGCGTGAACGGTATGAGAATAAAAAATAGGTTGTTCTGGTTGATAGTTTTTTGATCTGCCAAGGCCTTGAGCACCCTGGAAAGTCATGTAACCGCCGCCAAGGAAAAGCAGGATGGCGAAGATGGCGATATAGGCCTTGTTGCGGTAGAAGGGGATGGGCTCTGCGGTTTGGGCACCTTCTGCCTCATCAGACATCTTGCGGAGATTGCTGTTTACTTGTAACAAGATGAGTGCGATAACAGCAAGAACAAGGGTCAGGATACCATACAAAAGATTGGCGTCTGATTCGTCTTCAGCAGTTGCTGATGCAGCAGCGTCGGTTGGTGCAGCACCCGCAGCAGCAGCCTTGGCGCCTCCTGTGTTGATGTATCCAAGGATGGCATCGATGTCAGCATTCTTCAATTCAGGGAAGGCTGTCATCTGAATCTTATTGTATTCATTGTACACAGCAACAGCCCTTGGGTATCCTTTTTTGATAACCGCAGCACTGTTCCTTACCCAGTCATACAACATGGCCTTATCATCCCAACGGTCTTCCACACCTTTCAGTGCCGGACCGACAAGCTGCTTGTCAATTGCATGACAGGAAGCACATTTTTGGTTGAACAGGGCCTTGCCATCCTGGGCATTGAGCACCAGAGAACCGGACAAAAAGACCAATAAAACGAATGTCGAAATGATTTTTTGAAATGCTGTTCTTTTCTGATTCATACCCTCAGTGAATTGTGGTTGAAATGGAACCGGGTCCCAATGATCGCGTGCAAATTTAGCACAGGATTTCAACAATATATCAACATCCTGATATTTTTTTTGACGCAGTACTGGCCTGCGTTTCAAGGGATTGTATTTCGGCTTGTCGTTGAATTGTCACAAAAACGTAAGCTTTGAACGCATTGAAATAATTAAGATTGTGAAAACCGCACCGAATCTCTTTTTTTCTTCTCTTTGCATCATGTTTAACAAATTGCAGCAAAAGTGGAACGTTTCTTCGTCCCAGCTGTTTCTGATCCTTTGCACTTTTGCCGTCACAGGTACCACCACTGCCTATATTTCAAGGGTGGCCACCTCATGGGTGGGTTTTGATGAAAGCACATTTTGGGCCTGGAAACTGGCCCTCAGGCTATCCATACTGATCTTCGGATACCAGATCATCATCCTCATCGTATCGTTTTTCTTCGGCCAATTCAGGTTTTTCTGGAACTATGAGAAAAAAATCTTGCGCAGGGTAGGGCTCCTCCAAAAAGAACCCATCAGGCTGGCCATTTTTGCCTCAGGAAAAGGAAGCAATGCTGAAAAAATCATACAATACCTTGAAAACCATCCTGTTGTATCGGTTTCCCTTGTGGTTTGTAACAAGCCCGGTGCCGGCGTTTTAGACATAGCCGCCAGGTTTGGCATCAAAACCCTGCTGATTGGAAAGTCGCAGTTTGAAAACTCGAATGAATATATTCAAGTGCTTAAAAATGAAGGAGTTACACATATAGTTTTGGCTGGTTTTCTTTGGAAAGTCCCAGAAAACCTTGTAAAAGCCTATAATAATAGGATTGTAAACATCCATCCCGCCCTTTTGCCAGCCTTTGGTGGAAAAGGCATGTATGGAGAGCGGGTTCACCAGGCGGTAATTGACGCCGGTGAGAAGAAAAGCGGCATCACCATTCATCTGGTAGACGAGCATTATGACAATGGGAAGACCCTTTTTCAGGCCACTGTGGAGGTGCTTTCAACCGACAACCCGGATACATTGGCAGAAAAAATCCACGCACTTGAGCATGCCCATTACCCAAAGGTGATTACTGAGTGGCTGAAAGTCAAATAGTTACAGCTTCGTTAGGCTTGTATTAACATTTCTTTGGGCCATCGCTGCCCAAACTTAAAGACAGCGGTTTTATATTTACAAGATCTGAAACATCCTTCCACTATATTGAAATTAATCTTGCAGGTACTGCTGCTATTCATCGGCTCAACCAGCTTTTCCCAAGTTTGGTTGACAGGAAGGGTCTATGATTCTACCAGAATGGTTCCCGTTGGAGCAGTAAAAGTCAGTTCCAAAAAAGGAGAAATCACATTCACAGACTCCATCGGCAGGTATGGCATCACGGTTGATAAAAATGACTCGGTTTTTTTTACCTACCGGGGGAAATCTACCATGCTTTTCCCTGTCAGCACCATCCGTTACCCAGCCGGGTTTGACATTGCCCTTCAGGTCAGGGTGCAAGACAAGTACCAGACCCTCAAGGAAGTTGTGGTTGTCAGCAAGTCTTATCGCCAGGACTCCATGGAAAACCGGGAGCGGTACAGGAAGGTTTTTGAATTTGAAGGAGGAGGATTACAAACCACTTCGGCCGGAAACCTTGACCCCAATAGCCTGATCAATGCCTTCAAGTTCAGGAGAAACAAGGTGATGCGGAGCTTCCAAAACCGGTTGATCCTGGAAGAACAGCAAAAATTCATAGACAGCAGGTTTACAAAGGGGCTTGTAAAACAGATCACAGGCCTGAATGACCGAGACCTAGAGCGTTTCATGAACCTCTGGCGACCCACCTATGAAATGGTTGCTTTCAACGACGAGTATCAGTTCCATAAATACATCCTGGAAGCCTCCAAGTATTTCAAAACCGGCATCATGCCCAGGAACCCCAGTCCAGAAACCCGATAGAAGGAATTAAGGCAACCGCTCTAGACCCACGCAAACCCCTTGTCCCTCGTCCCCCGTCCCTTGCCCCTCATCCCTCATCCCTTTCCCCTTTTTCACTAACTTCATCCCTCATTCAATCTGTATGAAAAAAATTCTGCTGATCATTTTGTCTGCGGCCTTGTTTTCCGCGTCCATTGCACAAACGGCTAAATCTCCCAGCCAAAACTTAAAAGCCCCGGGGGGCCTATCTGCCGAGCGCTTGAAAACGGCCGATCAAGTCATACAATCTTGGGCAGACAAAGGATGGATGAACGGAGGCGTTGGACTGATCCTCCGCAATGGAAAGGTTGAATATTACAAGGCCTTCGGATACGAGAACATCGAAAAGAAAACGCCCATGCGGACCGACCATATCTTCCGCATCGCCTCACAGACAAAGGCCATCACCAGCACGGCGGTAATGATGCTTTTTGAAGAAGGCAAGTTTTTGCTTGATGAGCCTGTCTCCAAATTCATCCCTGAATTCAAAAACCCGAAGGTGCTGGATAAATTCAATGCAGCAGATACCAGCTATACCACCATTCCCGCCAAGAGGGAGATCAGCATCCGCGATTTGCTAACCCATACATCAGGCATTGGCTATGCACAAATCGGTTCTTCGACAGCCAAAGCCATCTATGCAAAAAACGGGGTTGTTGGGGGCATTGGTGTAAAAGACATCAGCCTGGCAGAAAGCATCAAGAATTTAGGAGCTTTGCCATTGTTTCATCATCCCGGAGAAAAATATTTATACGGACTCAACACCGATGTGCTGGGCTATCTTGTTGAAGTGGTTTCTGGCATGACGCTGGACGAGTTCTTTCGCAAGCGGATCTTTGAACCACTGGGCATGAAAGACACCTATTTCTACCTGCCAAAAGAAAAACAACAACGATTGGTCAGCCTTTATTCGCACAGGGAAGGCAAGTTGAAAATGATGGAACCCACCTATACCCTGTCAGGCACTTTTTATCGCGACTTCCCGAACATGGATTTCAAGATGTTCAGTGGTGGCGGAGGACTTTCATCTACCATCATGGACTATGGCATCTTTTTGCAAATGATGTTGAATGGCGGCGAATACAATGGTGTACGCATCCTCAGCAGAAACAGTGTACGCATGATGACCCAAAATCAGATTGGCGAAATCAGCAATGGAAACGATAAGTTTGGACTGGGCTTTGGCATCATCACTGCTGCAGGAAGCGGAAGGCTTCCCACCAATGAAGGAACCTTCAGCTGGGGAGGCATGTTCTCTTCCACCTACTGGGTTGATCCAAAAGAAAAAATTGTGGGTCTGTTTTTCACCAATATCTACCCCATGCAGTTCGGAGATATCCACGACCGCTTCAAAGTGCTGATGTACCAATCCATCAATGATTAAAACATGAAAAAAATATTTCTTTCTGCGCTGTTGATTGCATCAGGACCGATGCTTGCTATTTCACAACCCTTCAAAAAAATTCACCAGAAAGCCATTGTAATCGATACACACAATGACTTCATCAGCACGGGCATTGAAAAAGGGAAAAGCTTTGACCAAGACCTGAAGGGCATCACCCATTCTGATCTTGGAAGAATGAAAACCGGCGGGATTGATGTACAGGTTTTTTCCATTTTCTGTGATGAGAATTATGGGATGGGCACTGCGTATGCATTTGCGAACCGCGAAATCGATACGCTCTATGCAACTGTGAACCGAAATCCCGAAAAGATGATGCTGGTGCGCAATCCTGCAGACCTGACAACTGCAGTGAAAAGTGGAAAGCTTGGATCCATGATTGGTGTGGAGGGTGGACACATGATCGAAGACAGGATTGACTACCTCGAAAAATTATACGAACGTGGCGCGCGCTACATGACCCTGACATGGAACAACAGCACTTCCTGGGCCAGCTCGGCTGCGGATGAAAGGGCAAAAAAAGACCTGGGCCATCCATATGGATTGAATGCACTGGGCGAGTCCATTGTAAAGCGCATGAACGAACTGGGCATGATCGTTGATGTTTCGCATGTGGGCGAGAAAACATTTTACGATGCACTGCGCATCAGTACAAAACCCGTCATTGCCTCTCACAGTTGTACGTACGCACTCTGCCCTGTTCCAAGGAATCTCACCGACGATCAAATTCGGATGATTGGAAAAAACAATGGTGTCATCCACCTGAATTTTTATTCTGGATTTGTTGACAGCAGCTTCCGCGAAAAAAACAATGCCTTCATCAGAAAGCATCAAAAAGAAAAAGATTCCTTATTGAAAATAAATCCAAGTGACTTTTATGCCAATCTTTTCATCCATGAAAAATACAAGGAGGAGATGGACAATGTTCGCCCCACTCTTTCACAACTCATTGACCACCTCGATCATATTGCAAACCTGATCGGCGTTGACCACATCGGCATCGGTTCTGATTTTGATGGCATCAATTCATCACCTCGCGAACTCAATGATGTGACCAACATGCCGTTGATCACTGAAGAGTTGCTGAAGAGAGGATACAGCAAGAAAGACATCACCAAGATCCTTGGAGGAAATTTCATCCGGGTTTTCAAGGCGAATCAACGTTAATCGGTACAGATTGGGTCATGCAATGCTAAAACGAATACGATGAGAAAAACATTATTGCTTTTATTTTTTCCCATGCTCGCGCTTGCCCAGTCAAAGCAGGATGTTTTGCGCTGGCAGGAAACCGCCAAACGCGTGAACATCATCCGCGACAAATGGGGCATTCCGCACATCTACGGAAAATCAGATGCAGATTGTGTTTTCGGATTGTTGTATGCACAATGTGAAGATGATTTTCAGCGGGTGGAAATGAATTATATCACCATGTTGGGAAGAACCAGTGAGATCAATGGAGAGCAAAATATGTATGATGATCTTCTCGTGAAAATGGTGATTGACTCAGCAGCATCCGTAAAAGATTATGAGAACAGTCCGGAATGGATGAAAAAATTACTGAATGCATTTGCGGATGGGGTGAATTATTATCTCTATAAAAATCCAAAAGTGAAGCCTGCACTTTTGCGAGAATTCAAACCCTGGTATCCATTGACCTATACAGATGGCAGCATTTCTGCCATTCAAACCAGCGACCTTACTGCCAACGACATCAAGAAGTTTTACGCAGGGCTTTCAACAGATCTTGCTTCATTGAAAAAGAAAGACCCCGAACAGCTCAGCGGCTCCAATGGTTTTGCGATTGCACCATCACGAAGCATTACCGGGAATGCCATGCTGTACATCAATCCGCATGTCACTTTTTATTTCCGGCCTGAAGTACACATGGTCAGCGAGGAAGGACTCAATGCATATGGCGCCGTTACCTGGGGACAATTTTTCGTGTACCAGGGATTCAATGAACATTGTGGTTGGATGCATACATCCAGCCAGGCCGATGTAGCAGACCTCTATGAAGAAACCATCATCAAGAACAAGGACGGACTCTTCTATCAACACGAAAAACAACTTCGACCTGTCCGCATACAACCAACAACCATTGCCTACAAAACGGCCAATGGCAGCATGGCCAAAAAAGAATTCAAGGTTTATGCAACGCACCATGGACCGGTGATGGCCATGCAAGAAGACAAGTGGATCAGCATGCAATCCAACAACCGATCGCTCAATGGATTGATACAATCCTGGAGCAGGACCAAAGCAAAAACCTTTGCTGAATTCAAATCCATCATGGACCTGCGTGAAAATGTTTCCAACAATACGGTATATGCTGACGACCAGGGAAACATCGCTTACTGGCATGGAAATTTCATGCCCAAGCGCGATGCCAATATTGACTGGGAAAATCCGGTAGACGGATCAACGGCAACAACCGATTGGAAGGGATTGCACACTGTTGATGAAACGGTTCATCTCTACAACCCCGCCAATGGCTGGTTGCAGAACTGCAACGCCACACCCTTTACTGTTGCAGGAAATGGAAGCATCTCCAAAAAGAAATATCCCAGCTACATGGCACCAGATCCGGAGAATTTCCGTGGTGTCAATGCTGTGAGGGTATTAGGAAGCAGGGAAAAATATGACATCAATAGTTTGATTGCCGCAGGATACGACACCTATCTTGCCGCATTCGATGTGTTGTTGCCATCACTGATCAGCGCCAATAGAACAGCCATTGCGGATGACATCAAACCTGAAATCAACAAGGCCATCAACCTGTTGGCTGCCTGGGACCGAAGATCAGCAGCCAATTCAGTAGCCACGACTGTTGCCATCCATTGGGCCGAACGTGTTGTACCTTATTTGACAAGGGGCAAAAAAGGACCCATCGATCTTCCGTTTGAATTGCCCCGCATGTTGAAGGAAATGCCCGATGCCACCAAGATCAATTTTCTGATCGAGACTTTGAAAAAACTGAAGACCGATTACGGCACATGGGAAATTGCCTGGGGCGAGGTCAACCGTTTTCAGCGCATCAGCAATGCCATGAAATCGAAGTTTGATGACAACCAGCCCAGCATTCCTTCACCCTTTGCCTCTTCAGCCTGGGGCAGTCTTCCTTCCTTTAATTCCCGCACATCTGAAGGCACTAAAAAACGCTATGGATATGGCGGAAACAGTTTTATCTGTGCAGTTGAATTTGGTAAAAAGATAAAAGCAAAATCATTGCTGGCCGGCGGAGAAAGTGGAGACCCTGCGTCAAAGCATTTCAAAGACCAGGCCGAAATGTATACCAAAGGACAGTTCAAGGATGTATTGTTTTACAAGGAAGATGTTTTGAAAAACATGGAAAAGCAATACATGCCCGGTCAATAATGAATCTACCCATGAGAAGAACCGACTTTTTGCTGAAATCAATATGCTGTTTGTTTTTCCATGCCCTGATGGCATGGAATCCATTGATGGCCCAGCAAGATGTTAGACCAGATGGGATTCAATTCACAAGACAGGCGGTAAGAAGGTTTTTGTTCGACAAGGAATTGTCCATTCCATTGTCGGCATTGCATCCCAACGAAATCATCGGGATGCCCGTCATGTACCCTACTGCACATCGCCTTGCAGATCATGCAACCATACAAACAAAGGGTAATCGATTGTCTTTGCAATCAGAAAAAAGGTCGACCACAGCCATCTGGTTTGGGGGCTTCAATCCTTTTGCCACCTATACAATTGAGCTGGACAGCTGCAAGGGAAATGGGGAAATCGGATTTGAATTCTCCGATGAGCAACTAAAGAACCAATGCATCATCACTGCGGTTTTTGATGATCATAACATCGTGGATGCGAGAATTAAGATTGTCAAAGATTCCATCACCCTTGTCGAAAAATCCATCGCCATCAAGGCTGGTGAAACAAACAATATCCAGGGAAAAATCATCCTGCAAATGCTCGGAAGCGGATTGGTATTGTATCTGCAAAACAATGACTTGCCTATACCTGTTGCGCAATTTGAAATCAGCGAGTACCTTGATCTCAGAAAAATGGAATGCATCAACGCATTCCAGTCTAAGCTTTTTTTAACGCTTGAAAAAGGGAAAGTTGCACTCGAAAAAATTGAGTCTTCGCTGAGCTCTGGAACAGGACTGGCCGACATCCGTGCCATCACCTATGAAAATGGTGATCCCTTGCTTGACAAAGGAAGACTATGGTATACCATGACTGTCAGGGGGCGTGGTTTGCCGCATCCCATGCAAGGTGTTTTCAGCATGAGTCCTACCGTTTTTGACATCAGGATGGAAGGGGTGATTGTATTTGATAGACAGGATGGATTGCTAAGGAATGAAGTGGCCTCTCATGTATATTACGACCGGAAAGACAGCATCTGGCGTGGGCTGACAACAGGTTTCAGCGCCTTTGCCAACAAGAAAGAGAAAAAACAATTGCTCACCATTGAAAGCAAACAAGATCCGCGGTTTGGTTTTTCCATCATGCGGGCAAGCCCCTTTGGCATGGTGGGTGATTATGAGGACCCACATATTTTGTTTGATGCAAAAGCAAAGAAATGGCGAATGCTGACCTGTACAAACGAAAATGGATACAAGGCCATCATGTTGGAGTCTGATACCTGGAACAAAGGCTATACCAAAATTGCCGGACCTGTAGCCTACAACTCAACAGGAACATCCATCCAAAAAATCGGCAATCAATTCTTTTGTTTTTCCGGCAGCAAAGACCGCAAAATCTATATCTATACTTATCCTGATCTAAAAGAAGCCGGTACACTGAAAATGGACCTTACGCCATGGGATGAAACTTCTGGTTCAAGGGTTTGGCCCAATGTTGTTCAGTTGCCCGAAGGATATCCGTTTCGTTATGTTGCGCTGATGATGGACCGTTTCAATTATCCTGGTCTTGAAACTCCCAATTGGACCTATGGTG
>CAITQQ010000097.1 GCA_903894575.1 uncultured bacterium | reverse complement strand
GTGCTTTTTTCTGTGTACTGACCGTCTGGGTCCAGGTCAATTTTCTCTGCCAGCCATTGATTGATTCTTTTGGTGTAACGCTCATCTGGCCAGAGTAGATTGAGTTGAGTCAGGGCCGCACAAACCACCCAACGGTGATTCGGGGTATGCAGACCTCCATAAACAAAGGCATTTCCTGCATTTTTGAGCAACCGCTCCAATGAATTCAATGCTTTTTCGGCACCTTGAACAGCAGCAGCTTTGAAGAGTGCGTACGCGGGAGCCAATACCCTCACCATGAAACCTGTATCAGGGGTAGAATGGAAGTTGGTGTCAATAAGGTCGATGGTACCGTCATCATGTTGCAAGGCATGCATACAAGGAAGTACATCTTCAATTTCCTTGAGGAGTTGGGGTGAACGGAAATGAATAGATTCAGGCGACGAGATCGCCACACAGGCATTGATCAAAAATCCATTGTTATGACCTGCATTAACCAGGTTGGAATAATCCACATATCCTCCAAAATATGGACTGGCAGGGTCTGTCACCTTCGAGGTTGCGTAGCCTTTCAAAGAAGCGTCATTGTCTTTGATGGCTTTTACGAGCCAGTCTGGTTTGGCCATATTTCCATCAACATTCATTTTGGTTACGGATGCCAATCCCATGAATGGGATGGAAGCGAGCGCGGTGGTGCTGAGGGCCACAAAATTTCTTCTTTGCATGATAAGTTTTTAATGTGATTATTTTCTCAAACCAGTGTATTGTTCGTATGCCAATCCGAACATGATGAATGATCCATATCCAAAACCAGTGCCTTCGCCCAGTTTTCTGCCCAGGTAATATTGCTGGTCACCAACACAGGTGCCACCTGAAACCCTTGTGGGCACAATGCCGTTA
The DNA here is from genome assembly GCA_903894575.1 of uncultured bacterium. GTDB lineage: Bacteria > Bacteroidota > Bacteroidia > Chitinophagales > Chitinophagaceae > Pollutibacter. The sequence continues at coordinate 2,244 of CAITQQ010000097.1, read as the reverse complement.
GCATCCTTTCGCATGCTCATTTTCTGCAAACCTGCGTAGGATGCTTCCACCATTGGCATGTATTTTTTCTTGTCCAATATTTTCAATTGAATCCCTTTGGTAATGGCATAGGAAAACATGGCGGTACATGAACTTTCAAGGAAATTCCCTTGCAGGGCAGGCAGGCTCACCAACTGGTACCAATGTCCGCTTGACTTGTCTTGAAAAGGTGCCACTGCATTCACAAAATGCACCAAGGCTTTTTCAAGGGGTTTCCAGAATTTAGATTTTCTTCCAACGGTTTCGAGTGCATCGGCCAGTGCCATGCCCACCCATCCGTTTCCACGGGCCCATATCTGGTCATTCCTGTGGGTTATTTTATCTGGCCAATTCTTGATGCTGCAACCATCATCATAAAAAACACTGTCAGCATCCCAACCATGCACCCAAAGCCCAGTTTTCTGATCAGTCAGTTCCTTGTTATGGACATTGAATTGTTCCAGAAAATCGGCAATGTATTTTTCATCGCCAGTAAGCTTGTACATCTCCAGCAAAAACATGCTGAGCATGTATACGGTATCGTCCCAAAGTTCAACGGTTTCTGAGCGGTGAGAAACACCACCATTGGATGCGCGCGGGATATTGAGGTAATCGGTATAGATGCCATTGGCTTTATCGATATAGTTTTTATCTCCTGTGATGCGTGCCAGGAAAGCAATGCCATGAGCAGAAGCCACAGCGTTGGGATGTTTGCCATTGGCCACCTTATCTGAAACAGCCATGGCGGTTTTGATGTACTCGAAATAAGTTGCACGCTTGTCTGCTGCACTGGCATTGTACAATTGCTTCAAGGAATTCAAGAAGGTTGCCTGGCCCCAATCCCACTTGTATTTTTCTGCTGGCATGTAGACTACCCTGCCGTGCATAGCAACCGAGTCAACCCAGGATTGTGCAGATAAGTTGATAAAAAAAATAAGCCCTATAAATGTTGCAGGAATCAATTTTTTCATGGCAAAGCAGTTGATGTATGGATAAATTTAAATCGTTTTAGGTTATGTCACAAATATGATTTTCAGCAACCAGAAAAATCATTTCTACTGTCTAATAATTCGCTTTAAGCCCCATTGATTTCTGTTTTCGTTTGCCATTGGCATCGCATCAATTACAAATATTGGAGGTTTAACGCCCGTGTATAAAACAACCTCCTCGCCTTTTTTCAGATCGAGGATGATCTTACCGTTTTTTTGCTGAAGGCGATGCGTTGGGATACCAATCATTTTAACATCTGCAGGCAAATCAGATTGGATGATGCAAGGCTCCCCAGCAAGGCTCTTGACATGCATAAATGTTGTTTTCCCATTTTCTCTTTTAGCGCTGACCAAAAATGCGCCTTCGGCCCTGAGCTGATAGAAGCTGGCATCTTTCCAAGAAGAAGGCGTTGCAGGAAAAACACGAATGGTATTGCCCCAGCTTTGAATCAGCATGTCAAGCATGGCTCGGGAGGAAGAAATAGGAGATTCAAATGTAGGATTGCCTCTTTCGCAATACATTGTATTGGGGGTACAGGTAGGTATTTTAGGGATCTCCCCTATCCTTGGAAAAACATCCAATGACCGGTTGACCCATTTTAAAGCACTGTCTCCATTGCCCAATGAAGACCAAATGGAAGAAGCCCCTGAAAACTTGTACATGCAATTGTCTCCATCCACATCTGTAAAATGTTGAACCGTTTTTTTGAGCATCGGTATGGAAGCTACATGTTCTTCAATGTTGGTTTCATAAAAAGGGAAAATACCCAACATATGGCTATAATGGCGATGAGGTTTAGCAAAGGGAACTCCTTTACCAATCATGATGCCATTTTCATTGGTATGGTAGTCGGCCATTTTATCTAGATGCTCTTTCCAGACTGGAATCAACTGATCGTTGAGCTTTAGGCGTGAACAAATGTCAAGCAATGTCTTGAATCCCCAACGCGCGAGGGCAATGTTCATGCTGGTTTCCTGGGCCTTTCCGTATTCATCTGAAAATGTCAATGGGATATGGTACAACCCATCATCTCCCTTGTATAAAATCCTCAGGTAAACACTATAGGTTTTTTTCATCAGTGGAAAAATGGAATTGCGCAAGCGTTCATCATCCATGGTCCGTTTGTTGTGCACATAAAATTGCTGCATCAACCAGGGCAATACAATGATATTCATCTCACGATCCGTTGTCCGATCTGTGGTGAGGAATACAGGATTGACCAGTTCATCGTAACCG
>CAITQQ010000096.1 GCA_903894575.1 uncultured bacterium | reverse complement strand
TTATTCCATGAGAACATTTATCTTGTTTTTGTGGTCCCCAATTTTTGTATTTGCTCAATCTGAACCAGTATTAAAAGTCAGGGATTTCAGAAAAGCTCATGAGCATGCAATGTTGTCAGCCTATGTTGATTTTCTGAAGATCCCCAATGTTGCGGACGACATCCCCAACATCCAGAAAAACGCTATTTGGATTTTGGATTACATGAAATCAAAAGGGATTTCTAACGTTCAACTCCTGCATCCCAAATCTTCAAATAAGCCACCTGCTGTATATGGGGAAGTGATGGTGCCGGGTGCAACCCAAACTGTCGTTTTTTATGCCCATTACGATGGTCAACCCGTTGACTCAACCAAATGGAGTGCAGGCTTGCATCCTTTCAAGCCCCGGCTTGCCAATGGATCACTTGCCAATGGTGGGCAATTGATGGATTGGCCCCAGGCATCAACATCATTCAATCCTGAGTGGAGAATTTATGCAAGAGGAAGCTCAGATGACAAGGCTGGCGTATATACCATCATCAATGCCTATGCTGCGCTTGCAGCTTTGCATATCTCACCTGGCATAAACATCAAATTCTTTTTTGAGGGAGAAGAGGAAGCTGGGTCGACGCATCTGGATGAAATTTTCGATCAACATAAAAAATTATTGCAATCTGATATTTGGGTCATCAGCGATGGTCCTGTACACCAGTCTGGTAAAAAGCAGGTTGTTTTTGGTGTGCGTGGGGATACCCATTTGGAGTTGACTGTATTTGGGCCAAAGCGACCCTTGCATTCCGGCCATTATGGAAACTGGGCTCCGAATCCAGCCATGGAAATGGCGCATTTGCTTGCCAGCATGAAGAACAATGCGGGTGAGGTAACGATCAAAGGATTTTATGATGATGTTATTCCCTTGAGTGATGCTGAAAAGATTGCCCTCTCAAAAATTCCGGCTGTTGAAGAGCAACTCAAAAAAGAGCTGGGCATCAAAAAAGCAGAAAGAAAAGGGACGCTCAACGAAAACCTCAATCGTCCGTCCCTCAATATCAACGGCTTCCAAAGCGCTGGGGTTGGGAAACAATCAGCCAATGTGATTCCCACAAAAGCCATTGCATCCATAGACCTTAGACTGGTGGCTGGCAATGAATGGAAAAGTCAACAACAAAAAGTCATCGATCATATCAAAGGACAGGGTTATCATGTGACAGAGGCTGAGCCTACCAATGAGGAGAGGGCTTTGTATGATAAAATATGCATGGTAAAACGTTCCGATGGTTACAACGCGCAAAAGACACCCATGGACAATCCCATGGCGCAACGGATTGTCGCTGCAGTAACGGCTGCTCTTCCTGAAAAACCAGTGTTGTTGCCAACCTTGGGCGGAAGTCTACCACTCTTTATTTTTGAGCAAATGCTCAACACCAAGCCTGTTACCGTACCAATGGCCAACCACGACAACAACCAGCATGCTGAAAATGAAAACATTCGCATTCAAAACCTCTGGGATGGATTGGAAATATTTGCTTCCATCATGATGATGAAACAATGAGCCAAAGAAAAAAATTAATCATCATTGGAGGCGGGGCATCCGGATTTTTTTGCGCGGTAAATGCTGCACGACTGGATAGCAACCTGGAGGTTGTTATCCTTGAAAAATCAGCCAAATTGCTTTCTAAAGTGCGGATCAGTGGCGGTGGAAGATGCAACGTCACCCATGCTTCTCAGATGGTGGATGATATGCTGGATGCCTATCCCAGGGGAAGAAATTTCATCCGAAAATCATTGCATCGATTCTCTTCAAATGATACTGTCAGCTGGTTTGCAGCAAGGGGTGTTTCATTAAAAACAGAACAGGACGGAAGGATGTTTCCCGTAACGGATCAATCCCAAACCATC
>CAITQQ010000095.1 GCA_903894575.1 uncultured bacterium | reverse complement strand
ACCAGATTCAGCAGCCAAATATCCCTGGATGTCTTCGCCAGGTTTGCCCACAATGGCAATGATTTCATTGATTTTGGCGGCTTCTCCCTCTTTTATGCCTACATAGAGCAAGGTGCCATCCGCATAGCCCACCACTTCCATGGTAGCCTTGTCTGTTTCCACATCTGCCAGTACATCATCACTTTTGACCGTATCGCCCACGTTCTTGTTCCATTTGACGATTTTGCCCTCGGTCATTGTATCGCTGAGGAGAGGCATCCTGATCACTTCGGCCATATCCCTGTTTATATTAAGGTTAATGAATGAATTTGAAGGCCGAAATTACGGCAAAATGGGGAAATCAGCGCGTCTGTTTAGAAAGATTTGCGCTGGTTTTCAGTAATCGAGGTCCAGATTGAGCTGGTCTCTCATGTCCTTGATGATGGGATAGCGTTCAATCATCTTGAAATACTGCTCCCTCAAGGACAAAGGCTGATCTTTAACAACTTCCTCCAGATCCGCAGATGGATTGAGTTGGACCAGGAACTGGACCTTGGGATTGTTGAAAAAGTCCTGCACATGAATGAGTAGCCCGACTTTCTCGCTTTCGATGAATTGTTGTTGTATCCTGGTATCTGCAGTAATCTCAAAAACCAATTCATCGATGATGGTTACCTTGGCCATTTTCAGGTTGCTCAGGCTGGTGACCTGGTTGTTTTCCTGCAGTTTCTGCAAATAGGCCGCCCAGGCAGTGCCTAACAATTCTTCGTTTAAGGTATAGACCTCGGACTGCTCTTGTTTTCTGTTCTGGATCTGTTCCCTGATTTTTTTCAGTGAACCCAATCCACCTGAAACGGGTTCTGCTTGAGTTTGTGAAGGGGCTGCAACAGGTACGGGCTTGGCCAAAGGTTTTTCCACAGGTGTTGTTGGAACAGGCTGGGTTTGTTGGGGCTGAGGCGTTGGCAGTGGATGCTCGATGACAAGTTTTGCCGAAGGTTTTGTTTTTTGCGGGGCGAAGGCAATTTGCCTGAAGGCAACCGGTTTTATTTCATCAACCCGTTTTTTTTTTAATGCGCTCCCGTCTTCCACCAAAGTGACGGCCTGCTTCAGGTGGGTCAATTTGATCAGGTGGAATTCAACATGCAGTTTCTTGTTCCTTGCCAGTTTGAATCCAATTTCAGCTTCATTGAGGATGTTGAGGGCCCCTATCATATAGGCAGGTGAGATGGAGGCGGCAGCAGCAATGTAGCGGTTCCTGAATCCTTCTACCACTTGCAAAAGGCTGATGGATCTTGGATCGCGGCTGACCAGGAGATTCCTGAAAAATTCTGAAAGGTTGTTCAGGAACATGTCTCCATCGAACCCTTTTTTGTCGATCTCGTCATAAATGGTCAACACTCCGGGAAGGTCTTCACTGTCGAGGAGGTCAAGCAATTTGAAGAAATAATCTTCATCAAGCAAATTGAGGTGTTCGAGGGTATTGCTGTAGGTAAGGTTGGCGTTGGTGAAGCTAACAATCTTGTCCAGGATGCTCAAAGCATCGCGCATGCAACCATCACTT
>CAITQQ010000094.1 GCA_903894575.1 uncultured bacterium | reverse complement strand
GGGAAGCGATTTCAACAAAACTTTCTTCTATTGAAAACAATCATCCATATCGGGCAATCAATTGGCTTAGGCCTGCCTTGCGCTATGCGGCGATGGTTGCATTTCTCGCAATAGCAATAACCACAGTGGTCAACAACTCCTTCAGGAATGCACTGATTGAATCCATCCAAGGCCCAGGTATAAAAGCAGCACTGACAGACACGCCATACATCATCAACATAGACTCAGGTAAAAACAAGATACAGGTGAAGCAAATACCCCGATAAGCCAATGCGAAATAGAAAAATAACAATCCCTTCTCCATTTTGCTTCCAGACAGAACTAAAGATACAGGTGTCAGACATCAACTATGGGGGCCATGTAGGCAATGAGCGATACTTGCTTTTTGCCCAGGAAACAAGAATGCGTTTTCTTGAAACCATTGGATGTTCTGAAATGCATTTTGGCCCATTTGGTCTGGCACTCACAGAGGCACATGTTGAGTATTTTCGCGAGCTTTTCCATGGCGATAGTATCCGTATATCCCTTGCCATTGGCGAACCTTCAAGGGCATCTTTTGATTGCTTCTATCTGATCAAGGTGTTGAAAGATGAAGGTGAAATAGAATCAGCCACCATCAAAACAAGCATGGTCTGTTTCGACTACAAGGAAAGAAAAGTCAGGTCCATACCTGATGATCTCAGAAAAATTCTCTCAGCATGTGCAGAGGCAAAAAATGATGGCTAACGGTTCCAGATTTCCCAGGATGCCTCTGCCTGAATGACCAGCATGTCCGAACCATTTTCTACAGTTGCACCACGCGAAGCGCCCTCCTGTAAAAACCTTGTCCGTTCTGGGTTGTAGACCAAGTCAAAAAGGTAATGTTCTGCCCCAATGAATTCATAGGGGATGTCAGGCGCCTTCTCAACATTGGGGTACATTCCAACAGGCGTTGTATTGATCAAAAGTGTATGCGCTTCAAGCAATGATTGGTCAATTTCTTCATATCCAATCATCCCCTCGATCGGATTTCTGCTCACTTGCAAAAAGGGAATTCCCAGTTCTTTCAAGGTATAGGCTACTGCCTTTGAAGATCCACCTGTACCTAAAAGTAAAGCTTTGTTGTGGTGTGGCTTCAATTTTGGCAATAATGACTTCGAAAACCCAATCACATCGGTGTTGTGCCCCATAAGGCGTCCAGCCTGAATGTGGATACAGTTACAAGCCCCGATCTCCTCAACAACAGCTGACATGCTGTCCAGGTATTGAATCACCTGCTCTTTGTAGGGAATGGTTACATTCAGCCCGGCTAAATTCGGATTTGAAACCAGCAGGTTTTGCAATTGATCAATTTGTTCTATTGGATAGAGTTCATAAACATTACCGGTGATGCCTTCCCGCTCAAACTTATCGGAAAAATATTTTTTTGAAAAAGAATGGCCCAAGGGGTAACCAATAAGTCCGAATGTCCTCATGGTCTACTTATTTATCAAGGAACAGCTCAAATGTATCTCCTCTGAGGCCGATGCGCATGGCTTCGAGTGCAATGATCTCATTGGGTGCGATATTTCCAAGATTAACATTTGTGCCCAGCAATTCAATAAAATAAAGTTGTTGTGCTTTTTGAGGGGCTTCCCAAAGGATTTTTTCACCTGGGATCTGTGTCAATATTTCCTGAACCAGCCCTTCCCTCACCTCTCCACTTCCCCTGTAAATACCAACATTCCCGGCTTCGCGGGCTTCAGCAATGACATAGGTTGCACCGGCTTTCAATTCTGCACTCATCAGTTCAATCCATTTGTAGGGAGGGATTATGTGTGCAGCATCTTTGCTCCCCACTTCACTCAGTACTGTTCCAATTGCACTCAACTTTTCAATGTACCCACATTTTTCTGAATGAGGAATGGTGATGGATCCATCACTTACTTCAATGTAGGATATCCCATAATCCTTGCACAGTGAAATATAATCATTGAACTGGTTCCTGATCAGGAAAGCTTCCATGAGGGTACCACCAAAATAAACAGGTATGCCTGCGCCTTGATAAAGTTCAATTTTCTCGCGCAGCTTTGGCGTAACATAAGCAGTGCCGAATCCAAGTTTAACCATGTCCACATGGGGAACTGCATTTTCGATGAATTGTTTGGCCTGGTCGAGGGTCAACCCTTTGTCCATTACCATGGTTATTCCCTCTTTTCTTGGTTTAACAAACCTGTCAGGCATTTGCGACAAACTGAAATTCATGGTCTAGATTAGTTTTTTCAAAAATACGAAAGAGATGGCTAACTGTAGCTGCTCAATTATGAACATAGGCTCAGATGCGCTTTCGTCTCTTGTTTTTGAGAATGAGCTCAACAACCTGGGGGAATTTTACAGAAGATGGATAAAGTTTGAGAAACTTCTTCAATAAGCGGGGATGGGATTCAATGGAAGATTCCAGCAAATCCAGCCCTGGCTTGATGTTGCCCATGGACAATAAAATAGCGCTGTCATAGTAATCAAACATGGGTTTATTCCCCGTTTTGATTCTAGCCATTTCCACCTGTTTTTGCGCCTCCTTGTACTGAGCACTTACGAACAGGGAACCAATAAGCGCTTCCCATGACTTGATGTTTTTAGGCCTTGCCTGAACAGCTGCCATGAAATAATGAACGGCCTCTCTTAATTTACCCACTTTAACAAGGCATTCGCCCATGGTAAGGTTGAACTCAGGATCAAGCCGCTTGATGCGCAAGGCTGTATCAAGGTATTTGATGGCCTGGGCATGCTTAGACTCTTTGATGTAGGTACCTGCTACTTTCAGGTAAATTTTGGCATCATCTGGATTGAGATGGGATGCCTTTCGGTAATAAAATCTTGCCTGGGCATAATTCTTGATTTTTTCATAACAGTATCCGATGGCCTGATAAATCAGGTCCTCTGGACGGGCTAACTCAATCACTTTTTCAAGGCTTTCAATAGCCTCTTTATAGCGATGCAATCGCATCATGGCATCGGCCATGTTGCGATAAGCAAAATCAAATTTTTCATTGATGGCAATGGCGTACTGGTATGCATCAATGGACTTCTCAAACAAACGCAAACCCTGGTAAGCTGCTGCCAGATTAAACCATGCCAGATCGTTGTAGGGAAAATCTTCAATGATTTTGAGGTGCAGCCGAATACTCTCTTCGCTCCTTCCAGTAAAGTCGGTCCAGAAACAGATCTTGTAGAGGGCCTCCTCATTGTTGGGATCGTATTCAAGGATCAGCCTGAGGCAATCGAATATTTTTTCAAATGCCTCATAGTCATCGTATACATCAGCCAATTCAAAAAGCAAATCTATCCTCTCTTCACCCTCAAATTGTAAAATCGCCTCTTCCAGCAATTCTACCGCTTTGTCTTGCATGTCCAGGGCCAAATAAGCATCTGTTCTCAAGACATAGATATCGATATCATTGCGATCCAAAATCTCAGCCTTGTCCAATAGCGCAAGAGCGCGTTTGTATTGCCTGTTGGCAATCAGTAGGTCGGCTTTTTTGACCAAAAGCGTGCATGAGTAAGGGTATTGTAGGACACCCATTTCTGCAGCTTCCATCGCCTTGGCGAGTGCATTCTGGTCATCAAAATGATTGATGATGCGCTCAAATGACTCCTCGGAGAGGAAACCATTCCCCCTCCCTGCACACAACCGTTCAAAGACCTTCAGGAGATCTTGGATGTCATCATTCTCGGGCAATTTGGATTCTCCTGTCATTTTTTAGGGGTTGTTGTAAGTTAATGAATCGCTGGGACTCTACAGCTGACCCCTCACAAATCTTTTGAAAGAGATTGCGTTTTGGTAAAATCTTTGAGAAAACTTGCAATTCTGAGAATTTATGTTAATTTTGTACTAATTATGAAAGCCTTACACAGCAGCTTTATACATGTTTTCAAAAAATCAGTTGCACTGGTTGCAGTGATTGTATTGTCACATGCTGCACTCGCTGTTGATGGCATCATCGTTAAATCAAAATCATCCAAGGCCTCTTTTTCAAACATGAAAAAGAACCTTACCCTTAACCTGAACGCAGGTTTCACTTACGCTGGCAACAGGTCTTTTGGTTTCAAGAAGGTAGGCAAGGAGAACATGTTCAATTCAGTTATCTCCTACCAAAAAGGAAACATCACTTACATGATTCCTTACAAAAACAGAGGCATACTTCAGCGCTTCAAGACGCCTCAGAAGCCTCAACACTGATATTAATTATCTTCTTCCTTTCTTGCTCTCCTCATAACTCAATACCCTGTATCCACTGTTGGGTATATCAAACTTTTGTATTGGTACAGGATCGAAGTTGATTGCGGTCGCAGTATAGACCACCATCATATTCCCTTTTGTGTAAGAAAACTGAAACGCCATCCCTGGCAGAGAACCAAACTGGCTATCCACATCAGGATTCTCTGTCGAAATCTCTCTGGTATAGAAAACGCTAACAACAGTACTATCTTTCAATATGGCATTTGCCTTGCTGCATTTGAATCCAATCAATTCTATGCTGTCTTCTAAGAATGCATAATGCAGGTCTTGAAATTTGGCATTGGTCTCGGCCCAGTTATCTCTGTTAAGAGGAATCAGTATTTTCTGTGACCCCAATTCACGGAGCACTGCTCCCTTACCGTCTTTTGTATCAAAGATGGTAATGGTTTTACCAATGGAGCTGATCATTTCTGATCTCAGATGACCTCCTTTAATCATCTGAACAGCAGTAGCGTCATCTGCAATCTTCATTCCATCAATGTAAGTTGAAACATTGAATGAAATGGTTCCTTCTGAAAACCTTTTTTGTGCGATTGATGAGGCAACAGCAAAAAAGAAAATCGGAAGAAGGAATTTTTTCATGACACTATTTTTTCTTTACCTTTTCCTGCATCGCATTGACTTTTTTCTGTGTAGCCTGCATCTGTTCAAGCCGCTCCTGCCATTTGGATTTCTCTCTTGGCTTTTTCTTGTTGGATTGAATTTCTGCGAGAATCTTATCGTGATCAATGATGTAGTTCTGGATCACAAATTGCAATATCAGCGTGATGACATTCGATACGGTATAGTACCAGGTAAGCGCTGATGGAAGACCGTTGAATATGCCCAAAAGCATGATAGGGAAGATGTAGGGCATGTACTTCATGACCGGATTGTTTTGATCAGGGGTCATGCTCATGCTATACAAAGAAATGAGTAAACTTGTCACTACTGCCAGTACGGTAAACAAGGAGAGATGGCTACCAAGACCAGGAATATTAAAATCCCAGCTGAGCACCGCATCGTAAGAGGAAAGGTCTTTTGACCACCAGAATGGTACACCACGCAAGGTGATGTTGGAGTTAAAGAAGCTATACAAGGCAAAGAAAATAGGGATCTGAAGCAAGGCAGGAATACATCCACCCAATGGATTGACGCCAGCAGTCCGGAACAGTTTCATTTGCTCCATACTGAAAGCCTGTTGATCATCCTTCAACTTTTCTTTTAATACATCCAACTCAGGCCGAAGCGCTTTCATTTTGGCACCACTCACATAAGAAGTATACACCAGAGGAGACGTCATCAATCGGATGAAAAGTGTGAGCAACAAGATGGCCAGGCCAAGGCTTCCTACATATTTTTCAAACAGTCCAAACACGGGAAGAACGATCCACCTGTTGATATACTTAACAAAGGCATAAAAACCCTGGCCAAGATTGACCATGTCTTCCATGTCCATCTTGTATTGTTTGAGGATGGCAAAGTCATTGGGACCAACATAAAACCTGTAACCAAGATTCACTGCCGTGGATGCAGGGAAACTGGTGCGTAGGTTGGCTGTAGTTTGTGCAACAATTTTGAGTGAATCATCGGGCATCTTGCAATTGATGTCTGCATAGCTGAATCCATTTTCTGCAATGATGGTTGTATTGAAGAATTTTTGCTTTACACCCAGCCATTTGATGCCATCGTCCCAATCTTTACCAAGGCCATCGCTCATGGTAAAATAATCAAACCCATCTTGTCCGTATAGCCCCAATTGAGTTTCACGCTTTTCTGTTTGAATATCCCGCTCCTGTTGATCTGCCTGCACCTGCCAAAGCATATTTACCGTATTGTTAGTAAACAGCCTGTCAGCTCCTTTTACTCCCAGGTTCCAGTCAAACATGTACTCCCCTTTTTTCAGGCGGTAGCGGTGTTCGATTGATTTTCCGGAAGAGTCAGAAAGTGTAAACGAAAGGGTTGATGTTCCATCTGCATCAGTGGTGATTGTTGACGGAGAGAAGTAGAGGTCGCCTGATGAGGAGGTTTGGTTGATTCCGGTGTTGATCAGATAAGAAAGCTTGTTGAAACCTGCTGAAACCAACTTTACATTGCTGCTGTCAATGGATTTGTATCGCTTGAGCTCAACAGCGGTTGGACGACCACCCTGATTGCTGAAAGTTATTTTGACAAGTTCATTTTCCAATACTGATGTTGAAGCAGCAATGGTGCCTTGCTGAATAAAGGCTCCAGGTGTACCGACAATGGCTGTGGTATCTGTATTTGCTTCAACAGCAACAGCAGTATCCTTTACAACAGGCTGAATCGCTGCGATGGAGTCCCTGATTTGTTTTTGCTTGGCCTCGAGCTCAAGTTGGCCCTGGCGGGTAAAATAAAAATAGGCGATGAACAGGATGGCGAGCAATGCAATGCCAATGACCGAGTTCTTTTCAAATTTCATGTGTAGAGGTATTGAGGGGCAAAGGTAATGAACTGGATCGTAATCAGACCCTACCAACCGATACCCGTAAACGAATGTTTTATCAGATCATATCTCCCTGCAAACTGCCAGGGTCTTTGACGATTTTTTTTGCTGCAAAAGCTTTTGCAGCCTTGACAAAATGAACAAAAATGGGATGAGGGTTCTCTACGGTACTTTTCAGCTCCGGGTGGTACTGAACACCAATAAAGAAAGGATGACCCGGGATTTCAACGATCTCCACCAGATTGGTTTCAGGGTTCAGACCACTGGCTTTTAACCCGGCAGCCTGCATGGCATCGAGGTATTTGTTGTTGAACTCCCAGCGGTGCCTGTGGCGTTCAGAAATCAGTTCTGAACCATAGATTTCATAAGCAAGGGTATCCTTTTCTATTTTACAAGGATAAGCACCCAAACGCATGGTACCTCCCTTGTTGGTAATGGCCTTTTGCCCTTCCATCAAATCAATCACCGGATCAGGTGTTGCAGGATCCATTTCTGTTGAATGGGCCTGAGGCAATCCCAGTTGATTGCGGGCAAATTCAATGACGGACATTTGCATACCCAGACAGATACCAAAAAACGGCAGATCATTCTCCCTTGCATATTTTACGGCCAAGATTTTTCCATCAATACCACGGTGACCAAAACCAGGAGCAACCAGCAGTCCATCCAAGCCCTGGAGCTTTTCATTTACGTTCTCTGATGTAATGAATTCACTGTGCACATCGACCACATTCACTTTGCAATCATTCATTGCTCCTGCATGGATAAACGCTTCAAGTATTGATTTGTAAGCATCCTGCAACTCGATGTACTTTCCGATCAATCCAATGGTTACAGTAGAAGTTGGATTGTATAATTTATCAAGGAACCCTTTCCAAATGGTAAGGTCTGGCTCAGGATACCAAGTGATGTTCAATTTTTTCAAACAGATTATATCGAGCTGCTCTTGCTGCATCAGCAAAGGAACCTCATAAATACTCCTGGCATCAGCGGCCTCAATCACTGAATCTGTTTTCACATTACAGAACAAAGCAATTTTTGCTTTCAGCTCTTTAGACAAAGGCTGTTCAGTTCTACAAACAATGATATCAGGATGCACCCCATTTTCACTCATCATTTTCACACTGTGCTGCGTAGGCTTTGTCTTGAGTTCTTTTGCAGCCTTCAGATAAGGAACCAATGTAAGGTGTACCACCAAACAATCCTCCTCAGGGAGTTCCCACTGCAACTGCCTGACGGCCTCTATAAAAGGAAGGCTTTCGATGTCGCCAACGGTTCCGCCAATTTCTGTGATGATGATATCATATCCTGACGCAGCCAACAATTGCATGCGCCTCTTGATTTCGTCTGTAATGTGGGGAATGACCTGCACGGTCTTTCCAAGATAAGCGCCTTCCCTTTCCTTGTTGATGACCGACTGGTAAATCCTTCCGGTGGTAACATTATTGGCCTGTGTAGTAAAACTGTTGAGGAAACGCTCATAATGCCCAAGATCAAGATCAGTTTCTGCTCCATCCTCTGTGACATAACATTCGCCGTGCTCATATGGATTCAGCGTTCCTGGATCAACATTGATATAGGGATCAAACTTTTGAATGGTCACCTTGAAACCCCTGGCCTGTAGCAGTTTGGCCAATGAAGCCGAAACAATACCCTTACCTAACGATGAAGTAACCCCACCGGTTACAAAAATGTACTTGGTCATACGATTTAAACTTTTTTGATCAGCGTCGCAGGCTGGTTATGGTCCGGGAAATGAATAATGTTTGGACCGGCAGAAATTGCTTAAAAAAATCTGAAGGTCGTACAAACATACCATAAATTTGGCTCATGAAAAAACGCATCCTTAACTTTTTGGTCACATCAATTTTACTGGTAAATATTTCTTTTTGCCAAAAAATTGTACCGGTTTTCCAGGAGCCCCGTCACAATCCAGTATTGTTCAATAAATACCTCAGGGTGATCGAAGCCCAGATTGAAAATAGCGACACCAGCCTGTTCCACGTGCATGCTGCTCCATCAGCATTTGTATTTCTTACCGACGTGGTGTACGACAACCAAGGATTGAATCAGGGCTGGACAAAAGCGACCTCAAAAAAAGGACAGTCATGGTATTCATCCTTCGCCGGTGGACCATCCACCCATAGGGTAGCTGCGCCTGCCAATGGTAGAATACACGCCTATGACGTTGAAATTTTAGGAAAATGGGCCATCATAGACCTTCCGAACTGGAAACCCTTGGCATTGGACACCATCTTTGTGTCAGATAAATGTGTTGGCTATAGGCTTGAACTCAATGGCCAGAACCCGACATTTTCTTTTTCAGGAAGAGGTCCAACTGTTGCGATCGTGGTTTCTGGAGAACTTGTGCAGATCAGCCAGCCGGATACCAGGGTAAAAATAGAGATTGAGGAAACTGACTATGGGTACATCAGGCCTGGATATGGCTGCACCATTCAACTTAAAGAAGGAGAAAAAGCCAGCCTTGTGCTTTTTGAAGTGAGGTAGACCACTGCTTTACGCCATCATTGAACCAATCTTCTCATCATAAGGTGATTTCCATGCAGCAATGGCTCCCCAGTTGTCTCCATTGATCACAACATCAGTCCCTTTGACATTTCCCAGGAGTGAAGAATTGATTCCGGATGCAGCAAGCATGGATTCAAAAGCATGTTGCTTTGATGGTGATACCGATACCACTACCCTGCTCTGTGATTCGCCGAACCAAAATGCATCTGCCCGCAGTGCTGCATCATGTTGTGCAGCCTCAAATCCAAAACCAGTTACAAAGCCACTTTCAAGGAGGGTGATGAACAGACCACCTTCACTGATATCATGGGCAGATTGAATGAGCTTTTGTCCAATCAATTTCAGTATGGTCTGTTGAACGGAAAACTCCTCATCGAGATCAAAATGTGGCGCGGGGGAATATTCCACACCGCATATTTTGTGCAAGTATTCAGAACAATTGATATCGTTGTTTGATTGACCAACCAGATAAATGAGATCGCCTTCTTCCTTGAAGCCCAGTGTCATTTTATCCTCATAGGAATCAAGCACGCCTACCATACCAATGGTTGGTGTTGGATAAACAGCCCCATCCGGATTCTGGTTATAGAAACTGACATTTCCACCTGTTACAGGCGTATCAAATTTCTTGCATGCTTCACCCATTCCCTTGACTGCTTCTACAAACTGGAAATAGACCTGAGGGTCGTATGGATTACCGAAGTTCAGGCAATTGGTTACACCCAATGGAACACCTCCACTGCAGACAATGTTTCTTGCTGCCTCGGCAACCGCAATCATGGCTCCTTTATGAGGGTCTGCATATACATATCTGCTGTTGCAATCCGTTGTTACTGCAAGTGCCTTGCCGGTTTCTTTCACCAATACAACTGGCGCATCACTGGGATTGTTGGTGGCGGTATTTCCCGTACCCACCATGCTATCGTATTGGGTATAAATCCATTTTTTACTGGCGATATTCGGGATGACAGCCAGTTGCTTTGCAATAGCTTTGAGGTCTGCAGGTACAGGAACTTCAGCCGGATCAAAAGCAGCAATTTGTTCAAAATAAGCTGGTGTGCTGTAAGGCCTGTCGTTGACAGGAGCACCTCCACCCAATACAAGACTTTCTGCAGGAAGCTCGGCTTCCAACGCACCATTCATGTAAAACCGCAGCATCCCGTCAGTGGTCACTTCCCCAATTTCAGAACAGGGCAGATCCCATTTCTCAAAAATATCAAGTACTTCTTTTTCCCTTCCTCTGGTCACGACCATCAACATCCTTTCCTGGCTTTCACTCAAGAGAAGCTCCCATGCCTTCATGTTTTGTTGGCGCTTCGGAACTTTATCCAGATCGATTCTCATGCCTACACCGCCTTTTGCGCTGGTCTCTGCAGTAGAACAGATGATGCCTGCAGCACCCATGTCCTGCATGCCCACCAATGCGCCAGTTGGAATAAGCTCAAGACAGGCTTCCAACAATTTCTTTTCCTGGAATGGGTCACCCACCTGAACCGATGGCAAATCCTTTGCGCTCTCCGCAGTAATGTCTGCTGATGCAAAAGAGGCACCACCAATACCATCCTTTCCTGTGGCAGATCCAACAATAAAGACCGGATTTCCTTCTCCCTCAGCCGTTGCACTGACGGTTTGTCCCACCTTTACAATACCTACACTCATGGCATTGACCAATGGATTGGTATGGTAACAATTTTCAAAATATACTTCACCCCCAACGGTTGGAACGCCGAAACAGTTGCCATAATGGCCTATTCCCTCAACAACGCCTTTGAGCAAATGGCGGGTTTTGGGATCATTGATGTTACCAAACCGAAGCGAGTTCAGTGCAGCGATCGGGCGTGCCCCCATGGTAAAAATATCACGGTGAATACCGCCTACACCGGTTGCAGCCCCCTGGAATGGTTCAATTGCCGATGGGTGATTGTGTGACTCAATCTTGAACACTACACCGTATCCATCGCCAATATCTGCAAGGCCTGCATTTTCCTCACCAGCCTTGACAAGCAGTTTGCTGCCATCACGGGGTAGGGTTTTGAGCCATTTTATTGAATTTTTGTAACTGCAATGCTCACTCCACATGACAGAATAGGCTGCCAATTCATTGAAATTGGGTGTTCTACCCAAGATCTGCTTGATGCTTTCAAATTCTTCGGGAAGCAGTCCAAGCTGCTTTGCGGTCTCTACAGTTGTTTCCATGATTGTATTAAGAATTGCGAAGGTAAAAAAAACCTCGAAGAGAATTGGTCAGGTGCAAAACTGTTTTTTAGAATACCGCACAAAACATATTAAAATTATTTATATGTATGTTTACGGACCGAAAAACCAATCAGTTAGGACTGAATTTTTAATTTTTATTCAGCATTTATACACAAAACCAGTAATAGATTAATGAATTTTGAGAAAATAATTGCTTATCCGGATGATTTTAGTGATTTTTGTGACTTCAAAAATCCACAAATATGCAATCACTACGTTTCAAAGCAATTGACAACCTTACTTCCGTCAATGGGGAAGTAAATGTTGAAAGTCCAGCCAAGATCACTGATATCTTTGGTGAAAATGTATTTACATTAAAGACAGCCAGAGAATTCCTGAGCGATGATGCTTACAAAAGTTTGGTAAGCTCCATCAAGACAGGACAAAAAATTGACAGAAGTGCAGCGGGTCAGATTGCTGCCGGTATGAGACAATGGGCACAAGGCAAAGGCGTTACCCATTACACACACTGGTTCCAACCCCTGACTGGAACTTCTGCTGAAAAACACGATTCATTTTTTACCCTCAAGGGTGATGGTTCTGCCATTGAAGAATTTGATGGCAATGCATTGACCCAACAAGAGCCAGATGCATCATCTTTCCCCAGTGGTGGTATCCGTGCAACTTTCGAGGCCCGTGGATATACTGCCTGGGATCCAACGTCTCCAGCCTTTATCATGAATATTGGCCAAGGCTTGACACTTTGCGTACCAACCATCTTTGTTTCATATACCGGCGAATGTCTTGACTACAAGGCCCCTTTGCTGA
Organism: uncultured bacterium; assembly: GCA_903894575.1. Lineage (GTDB taxonomy): Bacteria > Bacteroidota > Bacteroidia > Chitinophagales > Chitinophagaceae > Pollutibacter. The sequence continues at coordinate 8,849 of CAITQQ010000094.1, read as the reverse complement.
AATCAATTGATGCCCTGAACAAGGCAGCCGTAGACGTTTGCCATTACTTTGACAAGAACGTAGGCAAGGTTACTGCAACCCTCGGATGGGAACAGGAATATTTCGTGATTGATGAAGGTCTGGCCAATGCCCGCCCTGATTTGATCATGACAGGAAGAACCGTATTCGGTCACTCTCCTGCCAAAGGACAACAATTGGAAGACCATTATTTTGGTGCCATTCCAGAAAGGGTTTATGCCTTCATGAGGGATTTTGAATACGAATCTTACAGGCTTGGTATTCCTCTCCGCACCCGTCACAATGAAGTTGCTCCTGCACAGTTTGAGTGTGCTCCTATCTTCGAAGAACTGAACCTCGCAGTTGACCACAACACCTTGTTGATGGATGTGATGACCCGTGTAGCGAAGCGTCATAAACTCCGTGTATTGTTGCATGAAAAACCTTTTGCAGGCATCAACGGAAGCGGTAAGCACAACAACTGGAGCATGGCTACTGACACTGGTGTCAATCTGCTTGCTCCTGGAAAGACGCCGAAAACAAACCTCATGTTCCTTGCATTTTTTGTGAATACCATCAAGGCGGTTCATGATCATGCAGACCTTCTTCGTGCAGCGATTGCATCTGCAGGCAATGATCACCGCTTGGGAGCAAACGAAGCGCCTCCTGCCATCATCTCTGCTTACATCGGTGGATACCTTACCAAGGTATTGAATGCAGTTGAAGAGCGCGTTGGCGACAAATTTGACGAACAGGATGAGGTGATGTTGAAGCTCGACATCCATAAGAATATTCCTGAATTGTTGCTCGACAATACCGACAGAAACAGGACCTCACCATTTGCATTTACCGGAAATAAATTTGAGTTCCGTGCTGTTGGATCTTCTGCCAACTGTGGTTACAACATGACCATATTGAACACCATCATGGCTGAAACACTGAGCTCTTTCAAAATTGAGGTGGATGCCTTGATTGAGAAAGGAGACAAGAAAGAAGTAGCCATCATGCAAATCCTCAAGAATTATATCAAAGCCTCGAAAGCAGTATTGTTTGAAGGCGATGGATACAGTGACGAATGGCAGGAAGAAGCAGCCAGGCGTGGATTGCCCAACCTCAAGACAACCCCATTGGCATTGGATTCTCTGGTTACAGACAAGGCCAAGCACCTTTTCCACAAACACAAGGTCTTGTCCCATGTTGAACTGGAAGCACGCCATGAGATTGAATTGGAAAAATACATCAAGTATGTACAGATTGAAGGCCGTGTGATTGGAGACCTTGCTGGGAACCACATTCTCCCAGCTTCTATTCGTTACCAAAATGTGCTGCTTGAGAACATCAAAGGTTTGAAAGAGGTTGGTGTGCCTGCTGATGCATACAAAGCCCAGATGAATGTTCTTGTTGAAATTTCAGAACACATCAACAAGGTTCAAGTATTGGCAGAAGAAATGACTGAAGCAAGAAAAGCAGCCAATGCCCTTGCCACTTCAAGAGAAAAAGCCATCGCTTATTGCGAGAAAGTGAAACCATATTTTGATGAAATCCGCTACTCCGTAGACAAGCTGGAATTGCTTGTTGACGATTCAGAGTGGGAACTTCCAAAATACAGAGAGCTCTTGTTCTTGCGCTAATCGCTCGAGATTGCATCATAACAAAGCCCCGCAAATGCGGGGCTTTTATTTTGGAATTAAGTTGAAGAAAAAACTATTGCATCTTGAATGTTTCCGTTGAATTGAAAACTATTGCATCTTGAATGTTTCAAGGAATTTCGTGGTGAAATTTCCCTTGATGAAATCCTCATTCCGCATCAGTTGCTGATGGAATGGAATGGTGGTTTTCACACCCTCAATCACATATTCACTCAATGCCCTGCTCATTGTATCAATGGCCTCTTTACGGGTCCTTGCCACAGCAATGATCTTGGCGATCATTGAATCATAATAAGGAGGAATGACATAGCCTGCATATACATGGGAATCAATCCTGATGCCATGGCCTCCGGGCTGGTGAAGAACAGTAATCTTACCTGGGCTTGGACGGAAATCATTGTATGGATCTTCTGCGTTGATGCGGCATTCAATGGCATGCATCTCTGGAATATAATGCTTGCCTGAAATGGGTTCTCCCGCAGCAATTTTGATTTGTTCTTTGATCAGGTCAAAGTTGGTCACTTCTTCTGTTACACAATGCTCAACCTGGATGCGGGTATTCATTTCCATGAAATAGAAATTCCTGTGCTTGTCTACCAGGAATTCTATGGTACCTACGCTTTCATAACCGATAGCCTGTGCTGCTTTGACTGCAGCAGCACCCATGCGCTCGCGCAACTCGTCTGTCATGAAGGGAGATGGTGATTCCTCCACCAATTTTTGGTGGCGGCGTTGTATAGAACAGTCTCTTTCACTCATGTGACAAACTGTACCGTAACGATCACCGGCGACCTGTATTTCAATATGTCTTGGCTCTTCTACAAATTTTTCCATGTAGACGCCATCATTTTTGAATGATGCCAAGGCTTCTGCCTTCGCGGTATTATAGGCTTTTTCGATTTCACTTTCTTCCCAAACAACCCTCATACCCTTTCCACCACCACCAGCAGTTGCCTTAAGGATTACAGGATAGGTAATCTCCTTTGCAATTACTTTTGCTTCTTCTACACTTCCCAACAATCCACCACTTCCTGGCACTACAGGAACACCTGCTTTGATCATGGTCTCCTTGGCGGTGATCTTATCACCCATTGATCGGATCTGGTCTGGCGTTGGCCCAATAAATTTCACGCCATGCTCACCGCAGATTTCAGCAAACTTGGCATTTTCAGCCAGGAAGCCATAACCAGGATGCACAGCATCCGCATTGGTGATCTCCATGGCGGCCATGAGGTGTGGAATGTTCAGGTAGGAATCTGTGCTGGAGGGCCTTCCTATGCAAACTGCCTCGTCAGCAAATTTTACATGAAGGCTATCCTTGTCTGCAGTTGAATATACAGCAACAGTTTTGATGCCCATTTCCCTGCAGGTTCTTATCACACGAAGGGCAATTTCACCCCTGTTTGCAATCAATATCTTATTGAAACTCTTTTTGGAATCTTTGGTCATGCCAACAATTTAAATGAATGAAATCAATCCAAATACTATGGACTATGCAGGCTCTACGAGAAACAGGGGTTGATCGAACTCAACTGGTGTTGAATCCTCTACCAGCACCTTGACGATTTTGCCACTGATCTCACTCTCAATCTCATTGAACAGCTTCATCGCTTCAATGATACAAACGACTTTGCCAGATTTGACCTCATCTCCCTCATCAACCAAATTCGGCTTATCAGGTGAAGGCCTGCGGTAAAAAGTACCAATCATCGGGCTCTTGATGGTGATAAGGTTGCTGGCAGCAGGAGCTTCGGCCTTGGCCGCGGCAGGTGCAGGGGCAGCAGCAACTGGTGCAGCAGCGACAGCAGGCAATGCCTGTACCTGTTGAACAGGTGCCGCAGTTACATACTTATCTTCCTTTTGCTTGATTGTAATTTTGATGTCCTTTTCTTCAATGGTCAGTTCACTGATGTTGGACTTGTTAACCATCTTGACAAGATCCTGAATTTGTTTGAGGTCCATGTTGTTATTTTTTTTGGTTAATCCGGGGCGTAAAGGTGGGGTAAAAATGGTTTTCGACCAAATTAAATTTTGGCCTTTTTTTCAATAAAAAACCCCGATTTAATTAAAAATCGGGGTAAAAATTGGCCAAAATGACCAAAATATCGCAAAAACTAATCTTTTACTCTTTCGATGTATTCTCCTGTTTTGGTATTGATCCTGATGACATCTCCTTCATTCACAAAAAGGGGAACCATTACGGTAGCACCTGTTTCAACAGTAGCTGGCTTCAGCGTCCTGGTGGCGGTATCACCCCTGAGACCAGGCTCAGAATAGGTTACTTTGGAAACAACCTTGTCAGGCAGTTCAACGCTCATCGGCATATCCGTTTCAGTATTGATCAATACAGAAACCTCCTGGTCTTCGGTCAGGAATTGAGGAGCATCAACCAGGGCTTCTGCTACGGCAATCTGTTCGAAGGTTTCATTGTCCATGAAATTGAAGCCGGTATCATCTTTGTAGAGATACTGGTAGCTCTTCCTTTCAACCCTTACCGGATAGATGGTGTCGCCACTGTTCCAGGTCTTCTCAATGGAGCGGCTGTTGTCTACCCCTTTGAGCTTGGCCCAAACCTTGGCTGCTGCCCTTGCTGTTTTGTTTTCGCCGAACTCGATAATTGTATAAAGACTGCCGTCAAGCTTGACGATCATACCCCTTGAAATATCCGATGTATTTGCCATAACTATGTTTTGAGGAGGCAAAGGTAATCCAATTTGGCAAATAACATCATACCTTTGCGCCGCAAACAATCTCTTATCAACATAAAAAGAAACAAAATGAAAGTAACCGTAATTGGAGCAGGAGCTGTTGGCGCAACTTGTGCAGACAATATCGCACGCGCCGGAGTATGTACAGACCTTGTTTTGTTGGACATCAAAGAAGGTCTTGCTGAAGGAAAAGCCCAGGATATGCAGCAGACTGCAGCATTGCTTGGATTTGACACCATCATTACCGGATCAACCAACGACTACGCCAAAACCGCAAACAGTGAAGTAGTTGTGATCACTTCGGGAATCCCCCGTAAACCAGGCATGACCAGGGAAGAGCTGATCGGAACAAATGCAGGAATCGTAAAGACCGTTTGTGAGAACGTGTTGAAATATTCTCCCAATACCATCATCATCGTGATCAGCAATCCGATGGATACCATGACTTACCTGGCATTGAAATCTACCGGTTTGCCCAAGCACAGAATCATTGGAATGGGTGGCACATTGGACAGCAGCCGTTTTAAATACCAGCTTACCCAGCACCTGGGATGCAGCGCCAGTGACCTGAATGCCATCGTTATTGGTGGACATGGCGATACAACCATGATTCCTCTGATCAGCAAGGCTACCTGGAACAGCATTCCCGTTACACAGTTTTTGACTGCTGAACAGCAGGAGAAAATTGTTGCAGATACCATGGTAGGCGGTGCAACATTGACCAAACTGATTGGCACTTCTGCATGGTATGCACCTGGTGCAGCCGGAGCAGCTTTGGTTGCAAGCATCCTGAGAGATGAGAAAAAACTATTCACTTGTTGCGTTGCCCTGGATGGTGAATATGGCCAGTCGGATATTTGCCTGGGTGTACCCGTTACCATTGGAAAGAATGGCTGGGAGAAAATCCTTCCACTTGAATTGAGCGCCGCAGAGCAGGAAGCCTTTGAAAAAAGTGCAGCTGCCGTGAGGTCGATGAATGAGGTGCTGGGGTAGGAACAGCCAGGGATGAGGGGAAAGGGATTAGGGTAAAGGGATGAGGGACAAGGGACAAGGGACAAGGGATTAGAATTTATCGAATAAATAAAAAATAGGGAATAGTCTGGTGAAAACCTTTCTATTCCCTGTTTTTTGTTTAACCCCAATGAATTTATGCTGTTCCCGTGTCCCTCGTCACTTGTCCCTGGCTGTTCCCATGTCCCTTGTCCCTGGCTGTTTCCTTTCCCCTCATCCCTACTCTTCAATATAATCCAAATCCTTGTGGAATGTTTCTTCAGTGAAGATGAGAGCGACTACTGAGATGGCCATCACAATGGCTCCTGTCACCATTGCACTTTGCAACATGGTCCACTGCAAGTTGGCCTGAAAATAATCCTTGAATAAAAGGTTCATCAACGGCAATGCTCCCCTGACCACATTCGGAATGGTTGTTGCGGCTGTCGCCCTTAGATTTGTTCCAAAATGTTCAGCGCCCATGGTTACAAAGATTGCCCAGAACCCAGTGGAGAAGCCCAAATACATGGATACAGCATACATGCTAAAATCATTGTTATTGAGCGGGCTGAAGAAATAAACGATACCCAATATGGTCATCGCATAAAAAATATACAATGCTTTTTTTCTGCTTTTGAAATGCTGGCTGACCAAACCCACCACAATATCTCCCAAAGCAATTCCAATGTATCCATACATGATGCTGGCGCCTGAGTCAATGCTGTTTTCTCCGTACAAATCCTTTGCAAAACGATTGCTGAGGTTCAACATGATGCCAATCACAAACCAGGTTGGCAAGCCAATCAGGATGGCAAGGATATACTTTTTGAAACGGGAAGACTTGTTGAAAAACATCAAGATATTTCCCTTGGAAACATGCTTGCTCTCAATACTTTTAAAGATTGAGCTCTCTGAAACCTTGATCCGCAACACCAGCAAAAAAATGCCTAAAACACCGCCAATCTTGTAACACAACCTCCAATCATTGGTGGTCTTGTAAATAAAATACGCAAACACAGCGCCAAATAAACCGACACCCGCCACAAAGGAAGTTACTACTCCCCTGTTCTTCTGTGGCATCAGTTCACTTACAAGGGTAATGCCTGCACCCAACTCACCCGCCAAGCCGATGCCTGCAATGAAACGCAACCATGCATATTGATCCACGGTCTGTACATAGCCCGTAGCAAAATTGGCAACAGAATAAAGCAGAATAGACCCAAATAAAACACTGAGTCTTCCCCGCTTGTCCCCCATTACACCCCAAAGTACTCCGCCAATGAGCAAGCCCACCATCTGCCAGTTGATGATCTTCATACTGGCGGACATGATGTCTGCATCACCAATGTTGATTCCGATCAAACTTGGTTCCCTGACAATGGTAAAAAGCAACAAGTCGTAAATATCAACAAAGTATCCCAGTGCGGCTACGATTACTGCCAGGTTGAAAAATTGACTTTTTAAAGACTGATTAGACATAGTGATGGTGATTAAATATGGAGATGGTTATTTCTTTTTTTCTCCGGTAATCAATTTGATAATAACAGGGGCTGTGGTAACAAAGATGATTCCCAGCACAATCAATTCCAACCTTTCCTTGAGATCAAATCCAAATTGACTCAGGAAGAACTTGTAAAGATAGTGTCCTGCAAAGAGCATGATGACAGCCCATGCGATACAACCAATGATGTTGTAAAAACTGAATTTGTGTTTTTCCATCCGAACGATGCCTGCAATGATAGGAGCAAACGTTCTGATGATGGGAAGGAACCTTGCAAATACAATCGCGCCACCACCATGTTTGTCATAGAAATCCTTTGCAGCAAGCAGGTGTTTTTTCTTGAAAAAGAAGGTGTCCTCTTTTCTGAACAAATAAGGACCGCTGGCCGCCCCGAACCAATAACCCACCATGTTTCCAAGCACTCCAGAAAAAATCACCAACAAAGCGAGCAATAGCAAATTGAGTAAATCATTGTTCGTATTGAATAATTCTGCAGCCAGCTCGTTGCTATAAATACCCGCCACAAAAAGCAAAGAATCGCCAGGTAGGAAAAACCCTGCAAACAAACCTGTCTCTGCGAAAACAATGAACAGGAACAACCACAATCCTCCGTGCTGAATATAAAACTCAGGATTCAAAAAGTCTTTCCACTGTATAGCCAACTCCAACATAGTCATGAATATTAATTAGATTGATTCTTCCGAAATGGCTGCAGGAGCCAATTCGCCTTCCCATTTGCTTACGGCAGTCGTCGCCAGTGCATTGCCCACCACATTTGTCATTGTCCTGAACATATCGCAGAAATGGTCAATGGGAATGATCAACGCAATGCCCTCTGGAGGAATATTGAACATGGCACATGTGGCTGTTACCACCACCAATGAAGCCCTTGGAACGCCTGCAATTCCCTTGCTGGTCAGCATCAGCACAATCAACATGGTCAATTGCGTTCCCAGATCAAGATGAATGCCATATGCCTGTGCAATGGCAAGGCTGGCAAAGGTCATGTACATCATGCTGCCATCAAGATTAAAACTATATCCAAGAGGGAGAATAAAGGAAACAATCTTGTCTTTGCAACCAAATTTCTCCAACTCCGTGGTGAGCTTGGGGAATACCGCCTCGCTGCTGGTGGTGCTGAATGCAATCAACAGTGGCTGGGAGATGGTTTTGAGCAATTCCCAGAGACGCTTGCCCAATACCATATAACCAACAGATAAAAGAAGCACCCAAAGACAGGCAATACCTATGATGAAAGCCAATAAATACTGTCCGTAAAAAGAAAATACTTCTAATCCCTTTGTAGCGATGACGGCTGCAATAGCGCCAAAAACACCCAATGGCGCAAAGTTCATGACATATCCCACCATTTTTAGAATGATATGGGCTGCTGCATCCAGTGCTTTAACAATCACCTTGCCCTTTTCACCCAATGCTGTGGTGCCTACACCAAAGAAAATACTGAAAACGACCAGCTGCAGGATTTCATTGGTGGCCATTGCTTCAAAAACACTTTTCGGGAATACATGCTCAATGAATTTCTGCAAAGAAAATTCCTGTGTTTTGCCGATCAGGTCTTTTGCGCCTTCCAGATCTGCAGAACTGAGGTTGATGGCAGCCCCGGGCTTGAAAAAGTTCACCAATACCATGCCGAGCAGCAAGCTCGCCAGTGATGCAGAGATGAACCAGAGCAATGCTTTTCCGCCTACCCTTCCGACTGAACCAAGATCGCCGAGTTTTGCAATACCCACAACAAGGGTTGTAAAAACGAGCGGGGCAATGACCATTTGTACCAGCCTCAAGAAAATGGTGGTCAGCAATTTGATGTTGGTAGAAAATGACTTGATGGTTTCTGGGCTGGATTGCTGGTGCACAAAATATCCAACAGCAATTCCCAAAACCATGGCAATGAGAATATATAAGGTGAGTTTACCGGAAGAGCCCTTCATGATAGAAAAAATATTTGCGTTAAGGTTCGTAAAATAAACGATTTGGACCGATTTC
>CAITQQ010000093.1 GCA_903894575.1 uncultured bacterium | reverse complement strand
GGATGATGTCTCAAGGATGCAACAAGTGCATGATGGTTGTTTTGCATCCATTCAAGATGTTCCCCGAATGGCCATCACCCTTACTGTTCCTGCATTGATGAGGGCTGCATCCATTTTCTGTGTGGTGCCGGGCATCAACAAAGCAATGGCAGTAGACCATACGATCAATGCCGAAATCAGTGCAATATATCCTTCTACTGCATTAAGGCTGCATGCAAATGCAAGCCTTTATCTTGATGAGAAAAGTGCCCCTCAAAGCCATAAGAACAATTAATGGCTTGATCAAAACCCATTGAATACCAAGACATAAAGCTGTAAAATCCGTACATTTAAAAATAATTTAATAACTGGTGCCACCAGTGCAGTTCAGAATAAAATATCATTCATGTTTTTTCGCCCATGGTTATTATCTCTTTTGTTTGTTGCATGTAATTTCAATGCAATTGCACAAAGCCAATCAGTTCAATTTATCAACTGGAAGAAAGTGGGTGAATTTCCAGCGAAAAATGGCATTGCTGCAATTGGTTTAGCAGGACAAAGTGCTGGGGTGAATGGGGGTTACTTGATTGTTGCAGGGGGTACAAATTTCCCAGAAAAGTTCCCTTGGGAAGGTGGCAAGAAAGTGTATTATGATGATGTTTTCCTTTTCAGAAAACAATCCAATGGAATGCTCAATTTTTCTGGGGGCCATAAACTTCCGATGAACCTGGGTTATGCAGCAACGGCAATCACTGAAAAGGGTTTGGTGCTTGCTGGCGGTGAAAATGAAACTGGTATACTTAGTAAGGTGATGATCTTGCATGTGGTCAAAGGAAATGAAGAAATATCTTTTTTGCCGGACCTTCCTTTGCCTATGACAAATGCGATGGCTGTTGCATACAAATCATGTATCTATTTGATCGGGGGAGAAACAGCTTCACATATATCTGACAAGGTTTTTGTATTGGATTTGGATGATACAAAAAAGGGTTGGAAGACATTGCCATCAATCCCTCGACCAATCACTCATGCTGTTGGTGTTTTTATCGATCAAGAGCAAGCAAAAGGGATTTATATTTTTGGTGGTCGTTGCAAACAACCCAAAGGCATCAGTGATCTATATTCAAGCAATTATTTTTTCGATATTGAGCAAGAAAAATGGGTAGAAAAGAAACCCCTTCCTTATGCACTTTCTGCCGGAACAGGGTTGGGAACCCTTGCTGGTGAAGTATTTTTATTTGGTGGCGATAAAGGAGAAACGTTTCATCAGGTTGAGAAGATAATTGCAGAAAAAGCAAGAGAAACAAATCCAGGGCTTATCGAGATGTTGGATAAAAAAAGAATTGCGCTTCAGTCAACGCATCCTGGATTTAGCAATGACATACTTTGTTATGATAGCAAACTTGATTCCTGGACCGTCGCAGGAAGGCTGACTTTCCCTACACCCGTAACGACTCATGCATTCCTTTGGGATAATTGTATATTTATTCCAGGTGGTGAAATCCGGGCTGGTGTCAGAACACCTGATATTTTCTCTGCCGAATTATTAAAAAAATAACATGACTGTTTCAAAGAAATACCCTTGGATTGTTGTCGCACTACTATTCGGCGTTGCACTCCTGAATTATATGGACAGGCAGATGATTGCCACCATGCGCCCTGCCATGCAGATGGACATCGAAGAGCTGAAACAGGCCACCAATTTCGGCAGACTAATGGCAGTGTTTCTTTGGGTTTATGGAGCCATGAGTGCATTCTCTGGCATCATCGCCGATCGCATCAATAGAAAATGGCTGATCATTGGCAGTCTTTTTGTTTGGTCTGCCGTCACTTTTTGCATGGGCTATGCACAAACTTTTGACCAGCTCTATCTGCTGCGGGCCATCATGGGCTTCAGTGAGGCATTGTACATTCCTGCTGGTCTTTCACTGATTGCAGATTTCCACAGCGATAAAACAAGATCACTGGCCATAGGTATCCACATGTCAGGCATCTACATGGGACAGGCCCTGGGCGGATTTGGCTCCACCGTATCAAAATATTATTCCTGGCAAAACACTTTCATTTTGTTTGGATTGATCGGGATGCTCTATGCCATCGTGCTCGTACTTTTCCTGAAGGATAAAAAAAGAGAAACCAGCCCAGCAGCCAGTGGGCTTCAACCCAACAAAAACTTTTTTTCAGGTCTGGCATCTCTCCTGGGGTCCTTCCATTTTTGGATCATCGTACTCTATTTTGCTGTGCCCAGTCTGCCAGGTTGGGCCATAAAGAACTGGGCCCCAACATTGATTGCAGAAAATCTGAAAATCGACATGTCGGTTGCCGGACCTTTGACCACCATCTCCATCTCCATCTCCTCCTTGCTCGGGGTCATCGTGGGTGGAATCCTTTCTGACCGGTGGTTTCAGGTCAACAGCAGGGGAAGGATCTACACAGGAGCGATTGGTCTTTCACTGACCATTCCTGCCTTGTTTTTGATGGGATATGGCTTTACCGTTTTCCATATCATTGCCTCTGCATTTTTATTTGGCTTTGGATTCGGGATGTTTGACACCAACAACATGCCCATCCTTTGTCAATTTGTGAAGCCCAACCAACGTGCAACCGGTTATGGATTTTTAAATACTGCTGGTATCTTTGCAGGAGCATTGATCACGGATTACCTGGGCAAATCAACCGATGCAGGAAACCTGGGAAAGGATTTCGCGATGTTGGCCTTTGTGGTCGTGATTGTGCTCATCATCCAATTGATATTTCTTAAACCCAATAAAACAAATGCATTACACAACTGAAGAATTGAATGATCTGCAGCAATTTTATGCAGATCAGTTGTTGAAGGATACCATTCCTTTTTGGTTTCCCCGTTCATTTGATCATGAACATGGAGGATTCCTTTTCATGCGGGATGCGGATGGTTCTTTGATTGATGATGACAAGGCCGTATGGATACAGGGTCGAGCAGTATGGACGCTGTCCACCCTTTACAATACCGTTGAGAAAAAACAGGAATGGCTGGATGGGGCAAAGCTGGGCTATGAGTTCCTCAACAAACATTGTTTCGATACCGATGGCAGGATGTTTTTTCATGTCACAAGGGAAGGACAGCCCATCAGGAAAAGAAGGTATTTTTTCTCCGAAACTTTTTATGTGATCGCTTGTGCGGCCTATGCCAAGGCTTCTGGCAATGAAGAGGCCGCTGCAAACGCCAGACGGATATTTGGGAAATGTGTTGAATATGCAACAATACCCGGACTGCTTGAGCCAAAATTCACTGCCACAAG
>CAITQQ010000092.1 GCA_903894575.1 uncultured bacterium | reverse complement strand
TCCCCTGCTGCTGCTGACCAAACGATGGGGGCATCTTTTTTGCCCGCATCCTCTTCAGATAGCTGGAATGTCTCCTGCAAATCATAAATGCCTCCGTGGATGATCACGTTGAGCCCACCCTTGGGCAGTCCTTTTGTTTTTTTATGGTTCCTGACCAAGGTTCTGGCCGTAGTCAGGCTGGCAACGGGTTTTTCTTTGGTCCCCGGGTTTTTATCGCTTCCTTTAGGACTCACATGTATCGACTGTGCCTGGGTTTCAAAGATGCCAATGGCGAGCATCATCCAAATTAACCTGAGGTATTTTCTGTGCATGAAATTCGTTTTTTGATTTGGGTATATTAGAGTAAATTACATAAAACTAATGCTCGTTCTAATCCAATGCTAAAATAGTATACAAAGTGGCTCTTGTAATTGCCCTGGCAATGCAGGCCTAAAAGGTAAATTTACACGACCATAAATGCATTCCCATGAGAGGAATCCTCATCATTTTTCTTGCGCTGCTGCTTTTCGGTTGTGACAATACCGAACTTCCAAAAGAAGTGGCTGAGGCCTATGCTTCCCTTCCCGAAGACATTGATTATAATGTGCATGTCAAAAAAATACTTTCCGACAAATGCTTCTCCTGTCATGGTCCGGATGCGAAGAAGCAGAAGGCCGATCTTCGTTTGGATATTGCATCTTTCGCGTATAGCAAAGTGACCGAGTCTGGCTTGGAAGCCATTGCTCCGGGTAGCCTTTCAAAAAGTGAATTGGTGAAGCGGATCCTTAGTGAGGATGCTGACTATGTGATGCCATCACCGGACTCTCACCTAGAGCTCTCTGCATATGAAAAAGCCGTGCTGGTAAAATGGGTTAAGCAGGGTGCGGAATATAAAAAACATTGGGCCTTTGCTCCCTTGAAATCGGTTTCAGTGCCTTCAGTGGAAAATAGCGCCTGGGTAAAGAATGATATTGATCATTTTACCCTGGATGCGATAGAACGGGCCGGGTTGCAACCTGCCAAACAAGCGGACAAGGAAACCTTGATCCGCAGGCTCAGTTTTGACATCAGGGGCATAGCGCCGGATGTCAAGGAGATCGATGCATTTATACGTGACAAGGATCCCAAAGCCTACGAAAAGCTTGTTGACAGGTACCTGGCTTCCCAACACTATGGAGAGCGCATGGCAGCCTATTGGCTGGATGTGGCAAGGTTTGCAGACAGCCATGGATACCTTGATGACAAGCACCGCGAAATGAGCCCCTGGAGAGATTGGGTCATCAGCGCCTACAACCGCAATCTGCCCTTCAATGATTTCATCACCTGGCAATATGCTGGAGATCTTTTGCCCAATCCTACCAAAGAACAGATCCTTGCCACCGGCTTCAACCGTAACCACAAACAAAACTCTGAAGCAGGCATCATCGATGAAGAGTACCGTGTGGAATATGTGGTAGACCGCACCAATACTTTGGGCACTGCTGTCATGGCCATGACGGTTGGTTGTGCAAAATGCCATGACCACAAATATGATCCGATCAGCCAGAAGGATTATTATTCCATGTATGCTTTTTTCAACAGCACTTTTGAAAAGGGAGGTCCCAATTATGGTGATGACAATGTTGTGCCCGGGCCAACCTTGTTGCTGACATCAGCAAAAGACGATGTACAAATCAGCCAATTGCAACAGAAGCTGAAGGCCATGGAAAAAATGGAAGCCGAACGCTTGCGCAATATTGAAGTCAATCAGTTGAAACAGGAGGAAAAAGAAATAGCTGTTTCTCTCGGTCAAAAGCTCCATGCAAAATTGAATTTTGATCGCACCAAAAAGATTGATGCCAAAACTGAAGTATTTGTCAACGAGGCGGATCCAGCCAACAGTGCAAGTTTCAGCAAGGCAGAGTTTGGAACGGGCGTGGTTGGAAAATCACTCAAATACAATGATGAAACCTATCTTGCTTTTCCTGCTTACAAGGTGGGTTATTTTGAACGGTATGAACCTTTCTCCTTCAGCCTTTGGTTGAAGGTTCCGGAGCAATATCCATTGGCTACGGTTTTTTATCACGCAGAGCACCACCGTTACGGTTATCAGGGATATGACCTGTTGTTGAAAGACAACCAATTGAATTTTCGGTTGAGCCATTCTTTTCCACACGATGCCATCAGTGTCATCAGCACAGAAAAATTGAAGGCCAATGAATGGCATCATGTGGCCATCAACTATGATGGAACCAGCAAGGCTGGAGGTGTCTCCATCTATCTGGATGGAAAGAAGACGGCGACCAAAATTGAGTACGATCACCTGGTAAAGCATATTCGCCAATACTACAGTATCCACAAGGGAAAACATTCAGGTTTTAATTTTGGAAAGCGTGTGCTTGACAGGTCCATGCCGAGAGGAGAGGTGGATGAGTTTCAGATTTTCAACAATCTGTTGACTTCGTCTGAAATCGCCTATTTGCAAGCACTGAAGACCTTCAGCCTGCCTCAGAAAAGAAGCATCGATACTTTGTTGAGCCCCTTGGAACAAACCAGAAAATCACTCTGCGATCTCTATGATTCCGTCAAGGAGGTCATGGTGATGGGAGATCTTCCCCAGGCCCGTCCCACCTATGTTTTGAAAAGGGGCATATATGATAGCCATGGAGACAAAGTGGAGCCTGCAACACCGGAGGCCATTATGCCTTTCCCCAAAGGACTTCCGAAAAACAGGTTGGGCCTTGCACAATGGATGTTTGATGATAAAAATCCATTGACCTCAAGGGTTGCTGTGAACAGGATGTGGCAATTGGTTTTTGGGAAGGGATTGGTATCCACTTCTGATGATTTTGGCAACCAGGGCGCCATGCCCACCCATCCTGAATTGTTGGATCATCTTGCGGTGCACTACATGAAAAGCAAGTGGGACACCAAGGCATTCATGAAATACATGTTCATGAGTGCAACCTATCAGCAATCCTCGTTGGCAGATCCCGCCGTGATGAAAAACGATCCAAACAATGCGCTCCTGACAAGGAGTCCACGTTATCGTTATCCTGCTGAAATGCTGCGTGACAATGCGCTTGCAGTGGCAGGATTGCTTTCCAACAAGGTTGGTGGCAAAAGTGTTTATCCCTATCAGCCGGAAGGGTTGTGGGATGCCTTGAGCGATAAGGTTTGGCGGTACCAGTATATTTTATCTGAAGGCGAAGACCTTTATAGGAAAAGCATTTATACGGTAAGAAAGCGGACAAGTGTTGTGCCCTTCATGCAGATCTTTGATGCATCTGACAGGTCAGTATGTTTGGTGAGGCGTCCGGTTTCCAGTTCCCCCATGCAATCCCTTGCCATGCTGAACGATCCACAGATTGTTGAAGCCTCAAGGCATGTGGGTGCCAGGATGATCAGAGAGGGTGGTGCCAGTATTGAAAGCCAGTTGATGTTTGGATTTCGGTTGATTACAGGACGCAAGCCCAACAAGAAGGAGCAGCAATTGATGAAAGCTATGTACCTGGCTGAGTTGAAAAACTTTGAAGCCAATCCACAAAAAGCTGAAGCACTCATGACCGTTGGAAAAAGCAATATTGATCTTCCTGGCATCCATCAACTGGCTGCCATGGGAAGCACTGCATTGGCATTGATGAATACCGATGAGTTCCTTACAAGAAAATGATTGACCATGAATGAGTTGATGAAAATGCATTACGAGAACAAGCGAAGGGAATTCCTTCGCGGTTCAGTCCTTGGACTGGGCAGCATCGCAATGGGTTCATTGTTGGGTTGTGGTAGCAAAAATGCTGACCGCAAAGCAGTGCAACAGGTTACTGAAGACATCAACAAACCCTTGGTCAATCCGCATTTTCTACCAAAGGCAAAAAGGGTGATTTATCTGTTCCAGGGTGGTGGTCCATCTCAAATGGAATTGTTCGATTACAAGCCCATGTTGTACAGCATGCATGGACAGGAAATTCCTGCTTCAGTCATTGGCAAGAACAGGATATCCGGAATGGTCAGCAACCAATATTCATTTCCCTTGGCCATGCCTGCCGCTACTTTCAAGCAGCATGGGGCTGCTGGCGGATACTTCAGTGACCTGGTTCCCCATATTGCTGAGATAGCAGACGATATCTGTGTGGTAAGGTCCATGTTCACCGAACAGATCAACCATGAGCCCGCAGTGATTTTCACGCAAACGGGTAATCAATTGAGTGGCAGGCCTTGCATTGGATCCTGGCTCAGCTATGGCCTTGGCAGCATGAATGATAATCTTCCCTCTTTCATCGTGATGGTCTCCAAAGGCGGAGGTGATCAACCCATCAGCAGTGCTGCCTGGAGCAGTGGCTTCCTGCCTTCCCATCACCAGGGCGTGCAGTTCATGACGGGGAATGAGCCGGTGCCTTTCCTCAACAATCCACAGGGCATTGATCGCATGGACAGAAGAAGAGCACTTGATTTTATCAAGGGCTTCAACAATATTCAAAATGAGGTATGGCATGATCCGGAAATTGAAAGCCAGATCAACCAATCTGAGATGGCGTATAAAATGCAAATGGCCATTCCTTCCATTACCGATTTGTCCGATGAACCCCAGCATATTCTTGACATGTATGGTCCGGATGTGATGACACCCGGAACCTTCGCACACAATTGCATCATGGCCAGGAGGCTGGCAGAAAAAGATGTTCGTTTTGTACAACTCTATCATCTTGGATGGGATCATCATGGTTCCCTTGCTTCCGGAATCAAAAGGGCCACTTCGCATACCGATCAGCCATCAGCCGCACTGGTCAAGGATTTGAAGCAGAGGGGCTTGCTGGATGATACCCTGGTCATTTGGGGCGGCGAGTTTGGAAGAACAAGTTTCTCACAAGGGAAACTTACTCCTGAAGGATTTGGCAGAGACCATCATCCAGGCTGTTACAGCATCTGGATGGCAGGCGGTGGAATCAAGTCAGGCATGGTATATGGAGAGTCAGATGATTTTGCACACAATGTTGTGAAGGACAAAGTCCATGTGCATGATTTCCAGGCCACCATGATGCATCTCTTGGGTATTGATCATGAGCAATTCATTTACAAGAGCCAGGGCAGAAGGTATCGCCTGACAGATGTTTCAGGAAATGTAATCCATAACCTGATTGCATGATCATCAATTTCTTAGGGCACCTGCATCCCGTTTTTGTACACTTGCCTATTGGCTTTCTGGCAATTGCCTATGTTATCCAGTATTTTTTAAAGTCCAGTACAGAAAAATCAAGGCTGATAGATTTTGTTTTGGCTGCAGGTATTGTATCATCTTTATTGGCTGCATTTTTCGGTTGGATGTTGTCCTTGTCTGGAGGATATGAAGAGAACCTCTTGGATTGGCACAGGTATACTGCCATAGCTGTATGTATTGTCTCCATTGCATTGTTGGGGTATAAATGGTATAAAAAAGAGGAATACAAAACACCATACTATCATGCAGGATTTCACCTGATGATGTTGTCGCTTTTACTGGCCGGACATTTTGGAGGAGAGATGACACATGGTGAGGGCTACCTGTTTTCTGCTGCAACAGATACTGAAACTGGTGTTGTCGTTGAAAAACGAGAAAAGGAAAAGTTGACAGCAGCATCAACAGTGAGTGTTTATGATGGCATTGTTGAACCGGTGCTGGCACAAAAATGCATGCAATGTCACAATGAGAAAAAGAAGAAAGGTGATTTTCAAATGCATACCATTGAAGCCCTGATGAAGGGTGGTAAAAACGGGAAGGCCATCGTTGCAGGTGATCCTGATCACAGTGAATTCATCCGCCGCATTTTATTGGACAAGGGAGATGAAAAGCACATGCCGCCCAAAGGAAAATCACAGTTGACAAAACCTGAGCTTGATATCTTGTCTTGGTGGGTCCTGCACGACGTTTCCACTGCACAGTCAGTCAAAGAGGTGAGCTCCAATGATACCATCAGGAAATTTTTATCGGATGGAGAAATGAAATCATCAGGGCCTGCAGCACTGGATACCATTGCTCCTGCAGATGCATCAGGCATCGCTGCGCTAAAAAAGATCAATGTTGCGGTTGTTCCCCTTTCTTCCAGCACCCATTTCTTGGAATTGAACATGGTGAATGCGCCTTCCTTTGGCGACAAGGATGCGCTGCTCTTGCAGAAAATATCTCCACAGGTGATGTGGCTGGTATTGGTCGATACAAAAATTACTGATGCAGGATTGGAACCATTGAAATCTTGCACCAATATCACAAGGCTGAACCTCAAAAATACGGCGATCACCAATGCATCCATATCCTTGATTGGGCAGTTCAACAAACTGGAATACCTCAACATTGTAGGCACCAAAATTGATGATGCGGGTTTGTTGAATTTGACGCCCGCCCCAACACTGAAAAAAATCTTTTGCTGGCGTTCGGGCGTCACCACCAATGGAGTGATGGCATTTCAGCAAAAATATCCCAACATAGAAATTGACTTCGGAGAAAAAAAATAATATGTCTGCTGAATTGAATGTTGACAGGAAGCGACTGGTATTGGGGACTGCAGGATTGGCGGGCCTTTGGGGCAAGGTTGATGAGGAAGAATCTGTCAAAACCATTCTCTATGCCCTTGAGCAGGGCATAACATATTTCGATGCGGCACCGGCATATGCTGATGCAGAGCGCATCCTTGCAAGGGCTCTCCGTGAATGGAAAGGTGCTCCACCTTTTGTCAGTACAAAGGCTGGAAAATTGAAGTCCGATGACCCTGACAGCATCAGCTATGATTTCAGTCCTGCAGGCATTACCAAGTCTGCTCATGAGAGCCTCAGGATATTTGGGCGAGATCAACTTGACCTGCTTTTTTTGCATGATGCCCCAGGCATGAAAGATGATGAGATTCCCTATGCAGTTGAGGCTATGCAAATCCTGAAACAAGATGGGCTGGTGAAAAATATTGGAATCGGTGGCAATTATGGCGCATCATTTGCACCATTTGTTGCAGACAATGGTTTCACTCATTTCATGGGATTCAACCGCTACAATATTGTGAACCAGTCTGCACACGATGCTGAGTTTATTCAACTGGGAGAGGCCGGAATTCAGATATGGCAAGCCAGTCCGCTGTACATGGGACTGCTGGGAAATAAACTGGATTATTATGCCTTGACCAAACCTGAATGGATTCCTCCAGCAGATCTGCAAGAGGCCATTGCATTGAAAAAACATTGCGATGCATCAGGCCTTTCATTTACCGGACTCGCACTCCAATATGTTTTCAATTCTCCCTGCATCAATAAATTGGTTTTGGGGGCCTCCAGGCTTTCCGAATTGAAGGAGTCCCTCCAGTTTTTAGAAAGCCCTCTGCTCAGGAATGAGGCCATGCAATTGTTGCCATCATTATAGGAAAAGAGCCCTTAAAATTGAATTGACAAAAAAATACAATGAATTGCCACTGCCTTCAGTTTCTGATTCATTAATTGTCTTTTATTTGCAATTACATTACATTTCAATCTGTTTCATTGAAAAATAATCACTCGAATTTCTGTCTCAAATTTACTGTTTGCTTGCTGCTGGCATATTGCAGCTTGTGCATTGCTTGTAATTCAAACAGCAAGCCCACAGTGGCTTACAAGACCATGGTTTACACCACAGATTTGGTGAACGAGCCTGCTTTGATCAAGGTCTATGATTCCATGCATTCAAAAAAAGGGGTTTGGCCAGCATTGAAAAAGGCCAATCTGGCCAGTGGCATCCATGAGATCAGGATTTATCGTTTTGATAACCGTCTGTTCATGATGGTTACAGTTCCTGCAGATGCTGATCCTTCCAAGATGGATTCACTTTATCTGGGTGCTGATAAAAAAATTGAGGTTTGGAGCAAGATGATGTCCAATTTCCAAAGGGCTTTGCCAGGTGTTGATTCTACAAAGAAATGGTCGTCTATGGAACTGATCCACCATTATGCGGATGGGGAATACCAACAATAAATTAATCCTTAAATAATTGTGATGTTATTGATTGATGATTTTGAAGTGCATAAATTGACCCTCCCACTGGGCAGGGTTGTAGGAGACAATAACTGCAGTTATGAGGTCATCAATGTTGTGGCCATTGCCCTCAAATCAAGCGAAGGGCATGTGGGCTGGGGCTATTCAGAATCTGCATGGAAAGGGAAGTTCAAACACAGCGCCTGGTATGTAAGGGAACTTCCAGATGTGTCTGTTATCGAAGCTGATTTCAGGAATACCTGGTGGAAGAAATTGTACAACAGAAACGCCTTTGATCTTGAGCCAGAAAGAACTTCCTATACATCAGGTTTTAACCACCTTGATGCTGCTGTTCGCCTTGCCCTCTGGGACCTGATGGCACAGGAAAGAAATGTTCCTTTGTATCAGTTGCTGAATCCTAATACAAAAAAACAAGAGGCACTTGCCTATGGCAGTATTCTTGATTTTCCTCTTTCGGACAAGGATGTGCTAGACCTTACTGAAAAATTTTTGACAGATGGCTTTGGTATCATCAAAGTCAAGCTGGGTGCGGATGATGTGGAGCGAGACCTGCGGAGATTGAATTTGATCCAATCCTATGCTGGTAATGAAATAAGGCTTACTGCAGATGCCAATGAGGTATGGGATTGGCAAACCGCCTTGACACGCATTGAAACCTACCTACATCATGGCATAGCACTTGAATACATGGAAGATCCGCTTCGCCGTGATGATGTGAAAGGTTTTGCGGAGTTGACAAAAAGAAGTCCAATCCCCATCATCGGGCATGATTATGTCAACAATATTGAGGACCTGCGAAAATTGGTCGAAGTAGGAGGGCTTCAAGGTGTCAGGACTGGTAAGGATATTGACTATGCACTGGCTTCCATTGCCCTTGCAAAATCAGCCAATATCCCTGTCTATCTTGGCAATTCAATGTTTGAAATCAATGCACACCTTGCCCTTGCCTTTGATCAGGTCAACAGGACTGAGTTTTCCTATCTGGCCACCAATGATATCCTGGAACAACCCATCGCATTTAAAAAAGGATTTATTCAGCGACCTGATGTGATAGGACATGGATTGTCTCCCATGGTGCATAAACTGACAGAGTTTTCACTTTAGTTTATTTAACTTTAAACGAGAATCGAATTCACCATGAACACAATACCTGCCATCGTTGCACAAGAGTTGGACGCCCCCTTTGAACTTACACAGGAGCAGATTGCCTATTTTCGGGAAAATGGATTTGTCAAAATTCCGGGAGTACTTTCAAAGGAGGCACTTCAGGCCATGGACGAGATCATCACTGCAGAAGTCAATCGGTTGAATACCCAACACCTTGCCATGGAAGACAGGGATACCTATGGCAAAGCATTTTTGCAGATCATGAACATTTGGAGAAATTCAGCCGCTGTAAAACAGATTGTCTTCAGCAAGCGCCTTGCCAAGATTGCCACTGATTTGTTGGAAGTTGAAGGGGTGAGAATTTACCATGATCAGGCGCTTTATAAAGAGCCGGGCGGAGGGCATACTCCCTGGCATGCAGACCAGTATTATTGGCCATTGTCCAATGACAGGACGGTTACTGCCTGGATCCCCTTGCAGGAAACACCATTAGAGTTTGGACCGCTTGAATTCAGTGCAAGGAGCTATGAAATTACAGAAGGCAGGGACAAGGAGATTGGAGATGAAAGCCAGGCATATCTGGATAACATCCTTCGCAATACAGGCTTTGACCATATCGTGGAAGCCTTTGGATTGGGCGAAGTGAGTTTTCATACCGGATGGTTGTACCACCGTGCCGGTCCGAATACCACCAACCAAATGCGCAAGGTGATGACCATGATTTACATGGATAAGGACATGAAACTCAAAGCACCTGAAAACAAGAACCAACAGGCTGATTGGGATGCATGGTGCCCTGGTGCTGTCATTGGAGAGGTAATAGACACTGAAATGAATCCTGTTATTTTTCAGTAATCAGGCTGTCGTTATTGAGTTTCTGGTATTCTGCAGGCGTTTTGCCTGTCAGCATTTTGAAGTACCGGAAAAAATTAGCGTAGTTCACAAAGCCGCATTCATTGATGATTTGTGATATGCTGAGCTTTGATTCAATGAGCAGTTTGCACGCATGCTTGATCCTGATTTCGTGCAGAAAATTGGTATAGGTTTTTCCTGTTTTTGATTTGAAATAGCGGCAAAATGAATGCTCACTCAGGTGCGCAACCGAAGCAATTTGTTTGGTGTGTATTTTCTGGTTGAAGTGTTGCATGGTAAAAGAATAGACATCGTTAATCCTGTCCTCGTTTTGTTCGTTGATCTGTGGCTGAAATCCAATGGGCAGGATCATTTTATTATCCCTGGAATTACTGATAAGTGTCAAAGCCTGTAAAAGCAGGATCATTTTACCAGGGCCTTTTTCTGTCAACATCTGCTTCATGATTTTCCCCACTTCAGTTCTTGTTTTCCCTTCAACCAGAATTCCCCTTTCTGCCTTTTTCAACAACAATTTTATGTTCCGCATATCCGGCAGTTCCAAAAAATCCTTTCCTCCAAAATCAGGAAGAAAATGCAGAACGATGACCCTGACCTTCAGTTTTTTGTCGGTATATTTTTCATCGTTCCTGAACAGGTGAGGAAGGTTTTCTCCCAGCATGAAAATGTCCCCTTCGTTGACGATTTGAACCTTGTCTCCAATGATGCACATGCCATCACTTTTTTCAGAATACACCAGCTCTATCTGTGGATGATAGTAGTATCGGCTGTTGATGTATGAAACCAATTGCTCCCTGATGGTATATACATTGGAGGATTCAATTTTTAAGAAAAGCGGTTTCATGCTAAAGCAATTTATTGACAATTGAAAGTAGAGGTATTTTTTTTAAAAAGCTGCATCGGCAATGCAAAAAATTTAAAGCCAAAAAAGTATACTAATTCGCTATTGTTTCAGCCTGAACTCCCTGTTATTCGGTGTTAATTTGAGTTGGATTTTTTCCATTGGGAACCTTCCATGCCAAATACTAACGAAAAAAAATCAACATGCTTAAAAAATTCCATCCCAAAAGCCAAGTCTGGAACAACAGCGCTACACTTCGATGTTTGTTTCTTTTTTCCATCCTGATGTTCGTTTTTTCTTCATCCATTTTAGCGCAAACCAAAATGGTAAAGGGGAATGTCAAAGATGTAACCGGAAAGCCCATCGCTGGTGTGAGTGTAACCATCTCTGGCAGCAGCAAGGGAACTGTTACTGATGAGCGGGGAGACTTCTCTTTGCAGGCAGCTGACAATGCTTCGCTGGTCTTTAGCTACAATAGTTACGAAACAACGATTGTATCAATAAAGGGGCAGTCTACTATTGCTGTTTCTCTCAAATCTGAGTCTGCGAGCCTGAATGAAGTTGTTGTAATTGGTTATGGTACCCAAAAGAAAAAGGACCTTACTGGGGCTGTGAGAAAAGTCAATATTGAGGGAACGCCCATTGCCAACATGACCAATATCAGTCCACTCCAGTCCATCCAAGGTACTCCGGGGGTAAACATTGGTGCCGTGGGTGTTGCCGGAGGTGCTCCAAGTGTATTGGTGCGTGGGCAACGTTCATTGGCTGCATCCAACGCTCCATTGATTGTGCTTGATGGTGTGATCTTTGACGGAAGTTTGAATGAGATCAATACACAGGACATCGCATCATTTGATATCCTGATGGATGCCAGTGCTGCTGCCATTTATGGATCAAGGGCTGCCAATGGGGTGATCATGATTTCTACCAAGCGCGGTAAAACAGGAAAACCTGCAATTTCTGTTAACAACAACTATGGGGTTCAAAGTTGGACCAAAAGGCCTGACATGAGGAAGGGTGCTGATTTCATCAATTGGAGAAAAGAAAACAGGCGTCTCGCTGGTCAGGCAGATCTCTCTATTGAAAAGATATTGGATGCCAAAGAACTGATTGCCTACAACAACGGACAAGAGATGGACTGGCTGAAAGAAATCACCCAGTATGCTCCGCTTAATGACCTGAACCTCAGTGTTTCCGGACGCACCGATATGGTCAATTACTATGTTTCTGCAGGCTACCTCAAGCAAAATGGTGTGTTGGACAATGATAATTTCAAGAAGTATACCGTGACTGCGAAAATGGATGCCAAGATCAACAAGTGGCTGGATTATGGTTTGAGCATGTATTATTCTGCCAGGGATTACTCTGGAACACCGCCCGATATGGGACAGGCAACCATTGGAACGCCCTATTCATACAAATGGAAAGACGAGGCAGCCGGGATATTAGACAAAAACCCGACTCCCGCAAACCTGATCAATCCTTATTGGGGGAATGCCAATTCTCCTGGCTTGTATGATGACAACCTTGAAAAATATACCAGCACAAGGATCATCAGTTACCTGAGTGCAGACATCCCCAAAGTAAAGGGACTGAACTACAGAATTAATATCAACAAGTACAAGCAGGAAACTGTTTCCGGCAGTTTCAGGCATGAAAAATATTTTATCAATGGCGATAATGCTGCAGACATTGCCAATCCTGGAAAATACCTTTCCAGCACATACGGCAGCATGGCCAATGTACTCACCAATTCTTGGGAGATTCAAAATCTCTTGACCTATAAAAAAATGATGGGCAACCATTCCATCGATGCCTTGGCTGGTTACCAGAGGGACTATTCATCCAGTTCAAGGGTGGGAACTTCTGCAAGTGACTTCTCTCTTGCGGGAACAACATCATTGGGATATTATGGTCTGCATTTGGGTAACCCTGCCAACCAACGCACCACATCCTATTTCAGTGATCGCTCCAACCTTGCTTATCTGGGTAGGATGAACTACAACTATTTGAACAAGTATTACCTGACCATGAATTTCAGGCGTGATGGTTTTTCTGCTTTTGCTGAAGGAAATAAGTTCGCCAATTTCTATGGAGGTGCTTTGGCCTATGCCATCAGCGAAGAAAATTTCTTCAAGCAAGCCTTGCCTAAAGTCAACTACCTCAAGTTGAGAATGGCCTATGGACAGAATGGTAACCAGGGAATTGATTCTTATGAAACCCTTGCCAACATTGCTTCAGGTACAACCGTATTTGGTTCAACCAGTTCGCTCTTCATTTACCAAAGCAGTCTTGCCAACCAGCAACTTTCCTGGGAAAAGACCACAACACTCAATGGCGGTCTTAATTTTGCGATCCTTGATAACAGGATCTCTGGAGACCTTAACATTTATCAAAGCAAAACCACCGATCAGTTGTTGACACGCTCTTTGCCCAACCTTACTGGTTTCAGTTCTGTAAGAACAAATATCGGAAGGGTGGACAACATGGGATTGGAACTTTCTTTGACCGGCATAGTTCTTGCTCCCAAGAATCCCAAAGGCATTCGTTGGGAAACAACGTTGAACTACTGGATGAACCGCAACAAAGTGGTTGCCTTGACCGGTGTAGATGCTGATGGAGATGGAAAAGAAGATGATAACCTTGGCAACAGGTGGTTCATTGGAAAGCCCATTGGAGCCATTTACGATTATGTAGTGGACGGCATCGTTCAAACTGCAGATGCTGATTATATTGCCAAGTTTGGTGCGAAGGCTGGTGATCTGAAAATCCGTGATATCAATGGTACTGTCAGGGGAGATGGAAAGCCTGATGGAAAAATCAACTCACTCGACAGGGAAATCATTGGATATGTTCAACCCCGTTTCAGCTGGAGTCTTGCCAATACCATCACCTACCAAAACTGGCAATTGTATTTCAACTTCAATGCCATCATGGGAGGTGGTTCCGGCAACTATTACATGAGTGCTAACTCATCATATAACCTGACCGCTTTTGGCAACAACCAACAACAGAACTGGCTCAATGAACAGTATTGGTCTGCTGAAACACCCAGCAATACCTTCACAAGGCCCAACTATTCCAACCCATTTGGTTACAGCCATCCCCATGAAAGAACTTTCGTGAGGCTTCAAGACCTTAGTTTGCAGTATTCACTGAACAGCAGGCAATTGGATAAACTTAAAATGAGTGGTTTGAGGATTTATTTATCCGCAAAGAATCCAATGGTTTTCAGCAACTGGCTCGGACTGGATCCTGAAAATGCAGGTGCAATTGGCGTCTCAAATCCTTTGTTCAGAACATTCAATCTCGGAACAAACATTAATTTCTAAAAGAATCTAAATACATGACCATGCAAACCATAATCAAAAAAATAGCAGCATTTATCCTTGTGATAAGTTTCTTCGCAGGCTGTAAAAAAGATGCTGAGTTTCTCACAGAGGTAAGAAGGGATGGACTGACGGTAGACAATGCCCTTATTACCAAGCCTCAGTTTGATCTGGCATTGAATGCTTGTTACAGGCAACTGCAGTATTTTTATAACTCCACAGATGGATGGACAGATTTCTGGCATCTTGGTGTAAACTTTGATGTAGCAGCAACCACAACCGTATACATTGCGGATCCCAATGCCGCCTGGGTGAACTATACCAAGATCAACTCACAGGATGGACAATCAGCCAAATGGTGGAACTGGAATTATACCATGATCAAATATGCCAATACCGTAATTGCTGGTATCGAAAGTCCGGTAGCAAAAATAACAGCAGATGAAAAAAATGCCCTGGCTGCTGAAGCCCGTTTTTTAAGGGCCTGGGGTTATCGCAATCTTGTGATTGCTTTTGGTGGTGTTCCCATTATTGCAGGGCCGGTAACAGAGCCGAAAGTTGATTTCACCAGAAATACGCAGGCAGAATGTTATGACTTCATCAAAAAGGACCTGACTTTTGCAAGTGCCAATTTGCCCATTTCAACCACTGTCCCTGGAAAAGTAGTAAGGGCTGCATCAGATCATCTGCTGGCTGAAATCAATATCATCCTGAAAGATTATGATGGAGCCATTGCGGCTGCCACAAAGGTCATCAATGGAACGGATGGTTCTTATTCATTGATGAATACCCGTTTTGGAGCAAGAAGAACTGAAACCGCCACCACAAGGGGTACCCCTGTTGATTATTATTGGGATCTCCATGAGATCAACAATACCGATTATCAAATGGGCAACAAAGAAGCCATTTGGGTTGCACAGTTTGAGCGCAATGTTCCCGGTGGTGGTGTCGCGTATCCAACACAAGGAAACTGGATGGTTCAGGGAAGGGCTTATTGGTGCAGACACTGGCTGTTTGCCAAAGCAGGCCTTGCCGTTCCAGGTGCTTCTGATAGTGTAGGGCGCGGTGCAAGCTTTATCCGCGGCACTGACTATTCCAATTGGAATGTATGGGCCAACTCTGCTGGCGATATCAGAAACAGTGAAGCAAACATCAGGCGTAAATTTTATTTTGGTTCGAATATTGCAGCAGCTGGTGGACAGCCTGCATACAAGAAAGGAGATTTGATTCCCAAGTCTTTCCTGACTGCTTATGAAGATACCATGTGGTATATCTATCCCAACTGGACAAAGTTCGGTACGGATAAACATGCAGATGGTAATTTCGTCAATGGCTATACCAAGGACCAATATGTCATGCGTCTCCCGGAAACCTATCTCCTGAGGGCAGAAGCTTATCTCGCCAAAGGAGACAAAGCAAGTGCTGCTGCAGACATCAACGTCATCAGAACAAGGGCTAGGGCGCCATTGGCCACTGCCAATGATATCACCCTGGACTATATCCTTGATGAGCGTGTTAGGGAGTTGTATGGTGAAGAATACAGGATGCTCACCCTGATGAGACTGGGTCTTGTTTATGACAGGGTAAGGAAATATGGTGATGTCAACCAGCGTGCTTCTGTTGCTGCCCATAACAACCTGCTTCCCATCCCACAAGGTGAGATAGACAAGAACAATGGTGCGAAACTCACACAGAATCCTGGTTACTAAACTTCGTTAGGGTTATAAAAAAAAGCAAGCCAGTCTTGAAATCTTGTAAAAGATGAATGGATTGGCTTTCTTTTTTTAAATTACCTGGTATTCATCCAGAAAAACAATCAAATGAAATTGACATCTTGGGCCTTGTCGTTCCTTTTTTCTTTGTTACAGCTTGTTGCCTTTTCACAGCAAGACCGGTTTGCAAAAATTGGCGGCCAAGAGTACAAGCTTCGCAAGGATGAGTTGATAGAGCCCCTGCCTCCAGTATTGCCCAACAAATTGCTGCGTTCAGGCAATCCCCCTTCCGCAGCACTTCCTTTCGTCATGGCCCATGCCTCAAAGGAAATGCTCTATGCAGAGCTGGATTCCATGCGCAAGGCATATGCACCTTTCATGGAAAATCATGCTGTGCTGAAAGAGAACATGCGAAAGCGTTTCCCCATTTCCACCATGCAATGGAGAAAGGAAACGGCTGAGGACAAAAAAAACATCAGCCATCCTGCATCAGGAGCAGGAGTATGGGAGACAGTGAAGATTCCGCATTATGGACCACCCCTTGGTCATGCTGTAACCTATTACCAACAGGAGATTGTATTGGATGATGAGATGCTGCGCCGTGGAAGTCTTTTTGTATGTTTTAAAGGGGTTGATTACAAGACGGAAGTTTATTTTAATGGAACCTACTGCGGAAGCCATGAAGGATTTTTTGCTCCTTTTGAATTTGATATCTCTGCTCTCGCCCAAAAAGGGAAAAACAGGTTGATGGTAAAAGTCATGAATGAGCCAACAACAACCGGATCAGTGGATGAACATGGCAATCATACTGTGGGCGATAAAATTTATGCTGCCGGTGGTCCTGGTTATGATGAACCCATGGAAGGATGGCATATCTGTCCACCTGCGATGGGCATTTACCAGGATTGTTTTATCGAAGCCAGGAGTGATCTATTCATCAATGATTTGTTTGTAAGACCCCTTCCCAATGCTTCCAAGGCAGAGCTCTGGGTCGAAGTGTTCAATGCAACCAAACTTCCCAAGTCCATATCACTGGATCTTTCCTTGTTCGGCAAGAATTTCAAGGACACTGTTTTCCTCAATAGAACGTACAATCCTGCAACGACCCATGTCCCCGGCATTGGAGACATGGTAAAGCCTACCGATTGGCAGAGCAAGAGCATCCCCATGCAGTATGGAAAAAATTATATTCGACTCGAAGTGGATGTCAACAATTTCAGGTGGTGGAAGCTAGAACAACCCTGGCTTTATTCAATGCAGGTAAAGCTGAAAGACCAAAAAGATCAACTGTTGGATGCACAGGCCTCCAGTTTTGGCATGCGGAGTTTCAGCATGGATACCATGAATGTGCCCAAAGGAAAAATGTTTCTCAATGGAAAGCCAATCAGGCTGAGGGGTGCCAATTCCATGGGTTTTGAGCAGAATGATGTGATGAGAAAAAACTGGAATCAACTGAGGGATGATATCCTGTTGGCCAAACTCTGTAACATGAATTTCATCCGCTTTACCCAGCGGCCTGTGCAAGAGGAAGTCTATGATTATTGCGACATGCTGGGCATGTTGAACCAGACCGATCTTCCTTTTTTTGGTGCCATCAGGGTCAACCAATTTGCTCAGGCAGTCAAGCAAGCAGAAGAGATGGAGCGGTTGGTCAGAAGCCATCCTTCCACTGTAGTCGTGACCTATATCAATGAACGTTTCCCCAATGCAGAGGGAAGTCCGCAACGCAGCTTTGCTTCTGCCGCAGAAATCTTCATGGTATTCAAGGCCATGGACCAGACCGTGCTCTTGTCGAATCCGGACCGCGTCATCAAACCCGGTGATGGTGATTATGACCCACCCAGTCCTGGGTTGCCCGACAGCCACTGCTACAATACCTGGTACAATGGCCACGCGCTGGACCTCGGTAAATTTCACAAGGGTTATTGGCAATACATCAAGCCAGGCTGGCTGTATGGTTGTGGTGAGTTCGGTGCAGAGGGATTGGATCCCTTGAACACCATGAAAAAATATTATCCTGCATCATGGTTGCCTGCCAATGCAGCGGATGATGTAAAATGGACCGCAAATCGCATTTCCAAATCGCAGACCAATACATTTCACTACATGTGGTATCCCACACAAACAGGTTTGCAAAACTGGATCGATGCCAGCCAGGATTACCAGGCATGGGCGATGCGCTTTGTTGCGGAAGCCTTCAGGAGGGACAGCAGAAATGTTTCCTCTGCTGTGCACCTTTTCATTGATGCCTGGCCTGCTGGCTGGATGAAAGCCATCATGGATGTTGACCGGCAGCCCAAGAAAGCTTTTTTTGCATACCGGGATGCCCTGGCACCATTGATGGTTTCTTTGCGAACCGATCGGTATTCACTTTTTGCCGGAGAAGATGCCATGGTAGAAGCATGGGTATGCAATGATAAAAATGAACTGCCTTCAGGATATCGTTTGGGATATGAAGTTGTTGTGGATGGAAAAACAATTTCAAGAGATATGGTGGATGCTGATCTTCCCGAAAATGCAGCACGCTTTCAGGGGATGATCAATTTTAAAGTACCGGCAGTTGCTGCCAGGACCAAGGCCATCATCAAGGCAGGCCTGTTCAACAAGGAGGGTGTTTGCATGAATGCAACGACACAGGAGCTGACCCTTTATCCCAGCTACAAGCCTGTTCCAGTGCGTGTTTTCACTGATGGCAAACAAGCGGATAAAGCTGCTGCACTTGCCAATGAAATGAAGGGCACCATCGTCAATAACCTGGAAGATGCACAGCTGCTGATCCTTGATGATGCATCAGCATACACCTCGAACAAAAATAATATTGATCAATTTGTGCGTAGGGGAGGTAAGGTTTTGTTTACTGAAATTCCCGCTGGCAAATATGATATTGCCAATACAACCGTTGAGGTGAAGCATACCATCATGGGCGAATATTATTTTGCGAATCCTGATGCATCATTGCTCAAAGACAAACAATTTCAGCCCAAGGATTTTTTCCTTTGGTACGATAAAAAAGCAGGCTACATACAACCCCTGTTGAGGAATGTGTTCAGGGCAGAAGGATGGTCACCGTTGGTTACAACAGGCCTTTGTAATTTTGCAGGAGAAGATCCTGCAGGCTATCTTGCAGCAGCAACACTGCCATTGGGAAAAGGAAAGTTCATTTTTTGTGAGCTGACCCTTGCCAATCGCATACTCGAAAATCCTGCTGCATTTTCGTTTCTAAAGAAAATCATACAATAACAAACGAGATCATACGCATGAAAATACATTATTTCTGTACCCATTGGGGCAACCAGCTTCCTTTCCCAAAATTTTGCAAGAACGTTGTAAACGCCGGATACAACGGTGTTGAAATGGATCTGCCCTTGGTGAAAAAGAAAAGGAATGAAATCGTGGAGACCCTTGCTGATCATGGCCTCTTGTTGATTGGTCAGTATTGGCAGTCACTTGAAAAGGATTTCAACCTCAATGAAAAAAATTTCAAGAAACATCTTTACAACCTTGCCGAAGCCAACCCTGTGATGATCAATACGCAAACAGGAAAAGATTATTTCAGTTTTGCACAGAACATGCAATTGGTGAAAGCGGCCAAAACAATTTCTCTTGAAACTGGTATAGAAATTGTGCACGAAACACACCGCGGAAAATTCCTGTACAACCTGCAGGTATTTGAGGCCGCCGCCAAGGCTGCTCCAGATCTCGGCATTGCCTTGGATATCTCCCATTGGTGTACTGTACATGAATCTTTGCTACAGGACCAGAAAGAGGCTGTCCAACTTGCATTGCAGCATGCAAGGCATGTCCATTTGCGTTTGGGTTTTGAAGAGGGCCCGCAGATCAATGACCCCAGGGCTCCTGAATGGAAGCCACTGCTCAAGCAATATTTCAAGTGGTGGGATGTGGTGGTTGCACACCACAAAAAAAAGAAACAAGACCTGACCGTTACCCCAGAGTTTGGTCCTGCGCCTTACATGCCATTGAAGCCCTACAGCCAGAAGCCCATTTCAAAACAATGGGACATCAATGTTTTCATGATGGAACTGTCCAAGGAGCGTTACAAGTAGCTCCAATCAACGAAATCATTTCAATGGAATGGGCTGAATGATCAGCTCCCTTTGGAGGAATTGAATAAAATCGGGAGTGGGGGAGCGTCACTGGATTTTTCTTCTTTGATGGGTGCATCCATGGGTGTATTTCCGATTGTTTTGCGGAGCACTTTGAGTCCATACATGGGTCCATGCCAAAGGTTGATCAACGTTCCTTCTGTTCCCCTGTCGGGCATCATCCTCGTATGCATCTCCATGTATTTTTCAAAGATGGAAAGCGCTTGATTGCATATGCTGCTTGCCCTTGCAGCGGCTGATTCAGTATATTTTCCCGAACCATCTTTTTCTATCGTTTGTATGGCCGCACCTGCTGAAAAAGCCTTGAGGTACAGCGAGCTTGTACCAATCCGGTTAGAAAGAAAATCAAGGTATGCTCTTCCTGCAGGATTGCTAATTGATTTTCTGATTTCCTCGAACGATCTTCCAACTGAATCATACATGTTGTTGACCTTTTGCAGCATGTTCCTTTTCATCCAGGTATAAGGCCCACCCTGCAGCCATGCACCTATCCAGCAGAATCCTACATTGGGCAGATCGTTTGTGGAGAGTTGATCAATCTGCTCTAATTTTTTCATGTTGGCAGCAAATGCCGATGTATCTCCGATGCCCAATTTTTGTGCATAGGATGCATAAAAATCATCTGTCTTTATTGGGCCAAGCAATGAAGTCAATGCAGCATATTTTGCAGCAGTCCTGTTTTCTGCAGTTCTCCAATGGTTGAAGACAATCGCATTGATCTGCTGTCCTTTGTTGCGTTCCAACAAGTCATTTGCCAGTGAGGCTATTCCGGCAATTGGGTTTTGTTGTGTGAACATCAATCCATCAAATTCAATCCAAGAGAATACGGTTGTTTTTGCCAGGTCTGATGGATTGGCCTGCAGTTTTGCAAAATGATTTGCTGTTCGCACACTCCCATGGCCTGGCATGATGGTCACTTCTGTGGAAGGCATGTATTTTCTTACCAGGTGATAGGCCATGGCCGCATAAGGTTGAATCGTGCAGTAGACACCGAGTTTCAGGCTTATTCTTCCTGATGCAAACAAGGGATCCTTGCTGAGTATTTTTGCCGCTTCAATATTTCTGCCAACCTGATTGACCAGGTTGTCAAGATCCGTCTGGTTCTTTCTGATCACATTGGTGACAAGCGTATCGTCCAATACCTCCTTGCCAAAATGGTTGATCAATGCATTGCGCACTGCGGTATCTGTGCATGCATTTCCCCATCCTCCCAATTCTTCAGTGATGATTTCCAGCTCATCAATCATTGGATAGTTCTGCACCGCAGACCTGCAGTTGTCCAATATGTAGTTGATGTCTCCTCTTCTTCTGGGCTCTACAGAAAACTGGATGCGCAATCCGATGGATTTTGCATAGGACAACAATTCTTTCATCCAGTCCACAGCCATTACGCTCTTCTTGATCCTATCAGAATAGTAGGGCTCTATGGCAGGGATAACAAAGAATTTGTCATTGAAACGAATATTGTTTTTAATGATGGGTACTGCCGGTATCTCATGGGGTCTGTTGTAAAAAAAATTTCCTGCATATTCGATGCTGTCACCCGTGTACACTTCATGCCAGAGGTTGGGGTAGCTGTGCACCGCCAACTTGTTGAACCGCATCCTGATCATATTTTTCAGATAGGTTTTGGCTTCTTCGATGGTGTAAGAGGATATGTCCATTGGAAAGTTGACATGCTGCCTGATGCCTCTCCAGCGGGCAAAAGGTCTGGTAGTATAATTGCCATTGCTCAGTGTATCTGTTTGTATGGATGAGGGTGGTATTGTGCCGGTAAACTCAAATTGAAACCCAAGGTGTTCAAGGAATCCATGAACGGCATGTACCATGGCGGTTTCATCGCTCCCTGAAAAAACAACATTGACTTTTTTAACAGACTTCAGGATGTTGTAGTTGAATGCACCATTTTTTAGTTGTCCATCTTTTTTGAAACTGAAATCGAACCTTGTGTTGTTTTCATTGATTGCCACATTGCCCAAGTGAAACTTGAGTTCCTCTTTGGCAAATTGAAGGATTGAATTTGCCTCATTATTATTGCTGAAATGAATTGCTGTTGCCTGAGCCCTGACATCTGCTGCTATCAATGTCAGTCCAATAAAAAACAGGTATTTGAAGGATCTGCGTATCAAAAAATTAGTCATGAGAATATGCAATTTTCAATCAATATTTTGGTCGGGGGTTGGCTTTTTATTGTACAGATTTGGCTGATGTTTTCATTTTGATAATTCCTCTTTTTTCTCCCAAATTAATTGCTTCAAATCGTTTTGCATTTGTATAATTCAATTAAATTCGGTGAGCATAATCCTAAAAATACAATAAAAACTTACACATGTCATACCGATTAAACGCTGAAGATGTCAATGCTTTCAATCAGAATGGATACCTCATTGTCAAAAACTTTTTTTCATTGGAAGAGATCATGAAATTATACTCTATTGCCACAAGCGATGAGGTTGTTAAAGACAATGCGACCAATGTTACCGACAGCAGTGGAAAGAATTCAAAGTTGACACTTTGGTTTACGCCTGGAGATGATGTGTACAGCATGATGCTGAGGAGTGAAAGAATGGTTGATGGAGCAGGAAAGCTTTTGGACAGTGATGCACCTGTTTGTCATTTTCATACCAAATTGATGCAAAAAGAACCAAAAGTTGGTGGCGCCTGGGAATGGCATCAAGACTATGGGTATTGGTACAAGAACCAGTTCCTGTTTCCTGACCAGTTGGTCAGCATCATGATTGCCTTGACTCCTGCCAACAAGGAAAATGGTTGTTTGCAAGTCATCAAGCGCTCTCACAAACTCGGAAGGGTCAACCATGGCTTTTCCGGTGAGCAGGTTGGAGCAGACATGGTCATGGTCAATCATGCCCTTTCAACGCTTGAGCATGTTTATGTTGAACTGGAGCCTGGAGATGCACTGTTCTTTCACAGCAATCTCTTGCACCGCAGTGAAGCCAACCTGAGCGATCATCCAAGGTGGTCCATCATTTCCTGCTATAACTCCCTCTCTAATCATGCTTTCAACGATCCCAGCACTTCCTGGAGAGAGCCTGTTAAGATTGTCTCAGACACGGCCATGATGGCTGATGCTATCGGTGGGGCTTCTGCAACAGCTGATTTCCTGCGCAAGGAAGACGATCCGGCCCTCAAGGAGACCGGATGGGAAAAGGAAGTGAAAACCACTTAGGTTTTCTCCTCTTTCTTGGTAACTTCGCGCCATGATAACAAGCAGCCCCTCTTTTTTATATGAAAAAGATACTCCATGGGAAGATCTTGGAAATGGTGTTTCCCGTCAGGTCATGGGCTTTAACCAAGACCTGATGATGGTGAAGTTCAGGTTTATACCGGGCGCCGTTGGTGCTCCCCATCACCATGTTCACTCTCAGAGTGCCCTGGTCATGTCAGGTGTTTTTGAACTGACCATCAACGGAGAAAAGAAAATCCTCTCTGCTGGTGATGGATATTTCGTAGAGCCTGGTATTGAGCACAGTGCCGTTTGCATAGAAGAAGGAATTCTCATTGACGCTTTCAATCCTTCAAGGGCTGATTTCCTTGGCAATTAACCTTAATTTCAAGGTTATGTTTGATCAGTTACAACCTGTGTTTTCCGGTGAGTTATATTTTGATGACAAAGGGCTTGATGCTGCCATCAGAACCGTATATGCCACAGATGCTTCTGAGTACCAGGAAAAACCATTGGCTGTTGCCATCCCCAAGACCATTGCAGACATCAAGGCCCTCATCGCTTTTGCCAATGAACAAAAAATATCACTGATTCCAAGGGCCGCTGGCACTTCGCTGGCAGGCCAGGTGGTGGGCAGCGGTATGGTGGTGGACATCTCCAAATATTTTACTGAAATACTGGAACTGAACCAACAGGGAAAATGGGTTCGTGTTCAGCCAGGGGTCATCAGGGATGATTTGAATGCCTTTTTGAAGCCATTTGGCCTGATGTTCGGACCAGAAACCTCTACGGCCAACAGGGCAATGATTGGCGGGATGATTGGCAACAATTCTTGCGGACTCCATTCCATCATCTGGGGAACCACCAGGGATAATCTTTTGGAAACAAATGTAATCTTGAGCGATGGTACTGAGACTGTTTTCAAAGGATTGACAAAAGGTGAGCTGGATAATAAGTGCATGGGATCAGGTGCTGAATCCGACATATACAAGGCATTGAAAGCGTTGGTCGACAACAAGGAAAATCAGCAGGCCATTGAAGGGGGCTTCCCCAGAAAGGACATCAAAAGAAGAAATACCGGTTATGCACTGGATGCAGTGCTGGACATGTCGAGGTTCTCAGATGAAGCGCCATTCAACCTGAGCAAGCTCATTGCAGGATCAGAGGGTACACTTTGTTTTGTTACAGAAGCAAAGTTGCAATTGCTGGATCTTCCTCCTTCGCAAGTTGCCATGGTGGCTGTTCACACCAAAACTCTGCAAGATGCCCTACAGGCCAATCTTGTGGCACTAGAACACGGATGTGCCGCATCAGAGCTGGTGGATGATTTTATCTTGCAGTTCACCAAATCATCTCCCGAACTATCCCAAAGCCGCGCATTCATTGAGGGTGAACCCAAGGCCATCCTGATGGTTGAGTTCTTCCACAATGACCAAAACGAACTGATGCTTCAATGCCAGTCGCTCATCAAGGCATTGCAAGAAAAAAATATCGGCTATGCCTATCCCGTCTTACAAGACGAGCAATGCAAGTTAGCTTGGGACGTGCGGAAAGCCGGACTGGGTTTGTTGCGCAACCTTCCCGGAGATGCAAGGCCAGTCAACCTGATTGAAGATTGTGCTGTCAGCCCTCAGGATCTCCCCAACTATATTGCAGACCTTGAGCAATTGTTGAAACGCCATGGCCTGCAATATTCCATGTATGCCCATGCAGGAGCGGGAGAGCTGCATGTGGAACCCATCATCAACCTGAAGACGGAAAAGGGGATACATCAGTTCAGGCAAGTCTTGACAGAAACCGCTGCTTTGGTCAAGTCATACCATGGATCCCTTTCTGGGGAACATGGTGATGGAAGGCTTCGTGGCGAATTCATTCCCATGATGATGGGGGAACACAATTATGCATTGTTTCAACAGGTCAAACAAATCTTTGATCCCAACAATATTTTCAACCGGGGCAAGATTGTGGATACGCCACCGATGGATGAACAGTTGCGTTTCAATCCTGCAACCACCGTTAAACCTGTCCAAACTGTTTATGATTTCCAACCCGTTGGGGGATATCTAAAACTGACTGAAAAGTGCAGCGGTTCTGGTGATTGCAGAAAGACTGAGGTCTCCGGCGGCACCATGTGTCCCAGTTATATGGCCACCAGAAGTGAGCGCGATACCACCAGGGCCCGTGCCAATGTATTGAGGCAGTACCTCACCAATGAATCCACCAATCTCGTTGATAAAGAAGCCGTGAAAGAGATCATGGATCTCTGTCTTTCCTGCAAGGCCTGTAAGTCTGAATGCCCATCCAGCGTTAATGTGGCCAAGCTGAAGGGAGAATTCATGCAATCGTACTACGATGAGAAAGGTGTTCCATTCAGGACAAAACTGATTGGAGATTTTTCTCGTCAGATGAAAATGGCTTCCATGTTTTCGGGTATTTACAATTGGATGATTGAAACGCCCATCCTCAGAAAAACAATGAACAGGTTGGTTGGATTTCATCCTGAACGGACACTTCCAAGCGTATCGGGCACAACCCTGCGCGAATGGCATCATTCACATGTTGCCTCTTCATCTGCCATCCCCAAGACTGCTGGTCAGGATGCTGATAAAAGGGTTTATTTGTTCTGTGATGAATTCACGAATTACAATGATGTAGCAATTGGCAAGCAGTGTATTTTGTTGATGGAAAGATTGGGGTATGAGGTATGCATGGTTGAGCATCCCGACAGTGCAAGAACATATTTATCCAAAGGATTGATTCGGGATGCCAAAAAAATTGCCAATCAACAGGTACAAATCTTCTCTTCCATCATCAGTGAATCAACTCCCTTGATCGGGATAGAGCCCTCTGCCATCCTGGGTTTCAGGGATGAATACCTTGATTTGGTTGAGCCAACACTGCTTGAAAAATCGAAACAGCTTGCCAACCATGTTTACTTGTTTGAAGAGTGGTTCATGCGGGAAGCTGACAAAGGAAAAATAACCCCATCTTCTTTCACCAATACCAGCAAGAAGATCAAGATCCATGGACATTGTCACCAAAAAAGCCAGGCTTCCATGGTACCTGTCAAGCGGGCATTGTCCTTCCCTCAAAACTATGAAGCCAGGCTCATCCCATCAGGTTGCTGTGGTATGGCAGGTTCTTTTGGTTATGAACATGAACACTACGACATTTCCATGAAAGTTGGCGAGCTGGTCCTTTTCAAAGCCGTACGCGAGGCCAATGAGGAAGTCCTCATTGCCGCTTCAGGAACAAGTTGCAGACATCAAATCAAGGACGGTACTGGCAAGCGTGCCCTTCACAGCATTGAGCTGCTTTATGGGGCACTGAAAGCCTAAGCTTTATACTCCTTGAAGCATGAGCCTGCAGTCTTATGACAGGCCAATATCATCCAGGTAAACGGTAACAATCAATCCACTGTATTCCTTTATTTCAATTGAACTCAGTGTTGCAGGATTGTTGAAATTGGAAAGTGGGATTTCAAAAGTAGACCATGCACCTTCTTTCAATAAAATTTGAAAGGCAGTTGTACTTACTCCATTGATGATGACCCTTGCTTTTTTCCCCTCTGTTCCTGTTCCACCAAACACAGAAAATTTAATGGCGGAGTATCCTGTAAGACTCAGAGCAGGTGCAGCTTTGCTCAGCCTGAAGCCACCAAATCCTACCGTATAGGCACTGCTGATGGCGGTCGTTCCCCTTTTTACGGTTGTGGTATGGTTGAGAACAGCTGTTGTGCTATAGGAAGTATTTGACCAGCCGGTTTGTAGCTTTTCATCATAGATGACATACTTAAATCCAAAACGGGTCAATGAAGTGACTGATCCCACAGGAGTTGTAACAGTGATGAATGCACTGGTTACACCTGCCGGAACGTTTACTTTCAGTTCCTGGTTGCTTTTTGAAACGATAGTAGCGACTGCATTGTCAAATTTCACTTCAGTCACGCCATTGAAATGATTGCCTGAAATGGTTACCACATCACCGGCCAAACCAGCTTCAGGATTGAATCCATTGATGATTGGAGCAGGCTGCATGATTTTGAAACCATAGGTAGCCGTGCCATATTTTGTTGTAACAGTTATGGGATTGTTGATGGGGTCTGGAAGATTGGCAGGGATCTTTACTGTAACGGTACTGTCATCTGCGTAATACATTGAATCAGATACCAAAACGGTATTGAATTCAACCTTGAAGGTGGTGGCAAGATGTGCGCCCTTGATGACAATCCATTCGCCATACTTGACGGAGGAAAGTGCAGTCCCGCGGTTGATTAAATCGGTAACCCCGGTGATCGTCGGTGGCATTGCGTGTGCAGTATCCTCTTTTTTACAGGAGAAAATCATCGTGATCAGCATGATCATCAAGACTGCGTGATTGTATTTTGAAAAGCTCTTTATCATTGTGTTGGATTGAATGATTGATTGAATTGGATGATTACCAACCAGGATTGTTTTCCTTGATGGCCTGATTGGAGTTTAATTCTCCCAATGGGATGGGCAATAAAAGATTTCTTTGGCTTCTTACTTTGGAAATATTGTTCTGGCCAGCTGAAATCTTGTTCATTACCTGAAGATAAACATTCCAGCGCATCAGGTCGAAGCGGCGGATGCCTTCAAATAGCAGTTCCCTTGCCCTTTCTGCGAGCACATAACTCCTGAATTGCTCAAGGTTCATGGCTGCAGGAGCAAGTGTTGCTTTTGATCGGCTCCTTACTGCATTGAGTTGTGCATACGCTTCCGTTGTTGGGCTGCCATTGGCTTCATTGGCTGCTTCTGCATAAATCAATAGTATTTCAGCATAACGCATGATGGGATAGTAGGCATCGCTGTTGGCAAGTGTCGGCTCTGTAACATCAGCATATTTGATGACGTATGCCCTGTTGTCGGTCGTTCCATTGTTGTTATACGTAAGTCCATTCACCACCTTGTACAATGCAGCCTGGGAAGATGGATAGAAATACCTCGTTCCTGTATTGGTCTGGTAGTTGTGGGCGATGCCATCCAATGCACGGAGGTCTGCATCTTCATAATCAGTGTAGTGGTTGTTGGTGGCCCACACGGCACCCCTGCCAAAAGTGGACAGTGCTGAAAAATAGTTGTGAAGGTTGTTGACAAAACTGGAGCCTGACATGGACTGTATCTGCCACATGTGTTCGGTATTGTTTCTTCCACTCTTGCTCCAAAGTGTTTTCCAGCTTGTGAACAGGCTGTATTCTTTGCTGCTGATGACTTCCATGGCCTTGTCTCTTGCCAATCCAAAATACTGTTTGGCATCTACGCCCTCATATTCTTTTACTGTAGTTTTCGGGTAGCTGTAATTGCCGTTGTCCTGGCCACCACGCACAATCACGTTTCCGCTGTTGACAGCACAAGATGCCAGTGTAAGATAGGCTTTGGCAAGGAATCCCTTGGCCACGCCACGTGTTGCCCTTCCAGCTTCACCTGCTTTTGGATGTCCTACAGGCAATAACATGGTTTCTGCTGTTTTCAGGTCGCTGAAAACAGTATTGTACACTTCAACAACAGAGGCCCTGGGCTTGTTGATGTCGCTTTCTTTCGATAGCGAGGCAAGCCTCAATGGAACGCCTCCATAGAGTTGCACAAGCTGGAAATAAGACCAGCCCCTAAGGAAATAGGCCTCACCAAGAATTCTTTTCTTGATGTCTGGATCAATGTTCTGGTTGAGGGGTTCGATGTTTTCAATGACTGTATTTGCCCTTGAGATGATGGTATAGAAACCAACCCATGGACCGTCTACACCCCAGTATCCTTGAGGGTTTCCTGCTCCGGATGTTCCCAGGAACCAATCCGCACCGGAAACATGGTCATCATCCAGCATGGTCAGGTTCCAGATGGGCTGTAAATAAAGATCATATGTATACAATGCGCTGTAAACGCCATTGATGGCAGTTTTTGCATCGTTTTCATTCTTATAGAAATTTTCCGGAGACAAGAATGAATAAGGCTTTTCCG
Source organism: uncultured bacterium (assembly GCA_903894575.1). Taxonomy (GTDB): domain Bacteria; phylum Bacteroidota; class Bacteroidia; order Chitinophagales; family Chitinophagaceae; genus Pollutibacter. Next base: position 603 of record CAITQQ010000092.1, on the reverse strand, counting down.
TCAGTGCTTTTTTGCAGGAGGAAAGCGTAAGCATGACAAGAAGAACTCCGGTCATCCATTTGATAGGTAAACTATGTTTCATTTTCACTTTGTTTATTTGGACAGGTGATTAGAAATTGCAACGAATTGAAAACTGGAAAGTCCTTGAGTTGGGATAACCGCCAAGATCAACACCGAACAATGCGGGGTTGTCTCCATAGCTGTTGATCTCAGGATCATATCCGGAATATTTTGTGAACGTATAGAGGTTGTTTACCCCCAATGCCAGCCTGATGGCACTCACTCCCCTGATTGCATTGGCAGGAAGGGTATAGCCTAATGTCACATTTTTGATCCTTACAAAACTTCCGTCCTCTATGAATCTCCTGGTGAACAACAAGGTCCTCCAGAACTGGCGAATGGCCTTGGGTCCGGTTGCGGCTGTATTGTTTTTGCCAGCCTGCCATGCACCATCCAGTACTTCCTGGCTGATGTTTTTTGAAGTGCCAATGTTTCCATTGAATGCCGTGTTCATGTTCACAATATCATTTCCCTGCACACCGTTGATGAAAACGTTGAGTTCAAATTTTTTGTACTGAAAGCTGTTGGTCAATCCGAAAATAT
>CAITQQ010000091.1 GCA_903894575.1 uncultured bacterium | reverse complement strand
TTATATGATCCTGAGGTTACACTTTGGATCCATTCCGGGTTGGCCAGATACCAGTCGATAGTTTTGTCCATGCCTTCCTCAAACTGTAAAGAAGGCTCCCAGCCCAATTCCTTGTTCAACTTTGTGGCATCGATGGCATAACGCATGTCATGACCGGCACGGTCTTTTACATAGGTAATCAACTTTGCACTTTCCCCATCTGCCCGACCAAGTTTCTTATCCATGATGGAGCAAAGCAGGTGAACGATATCGATATTTTTCCATTCGTTGAAACCGCCAATATTGTAGGTCTCACCCAATTTCCCCTGATGGAAAATCACGTCAATGGCCCGGGCATGATCATTCACCCAAAGCCAATCGCGAACATTTTCCCCTTTGCCATAAATCGGCAATGGCTTTGAATGCACGATATTGTTGATCATCAGTGGCAAGAGTTTCTCAGGAAACTGATGCGAGCCATAATTGTTGGAGCAGTTGGATATGACCATGGGCAAGCCATAGGTATGGAAGTAAGCACTGACCAAATGATCTGATGATGCCTTGGATGCGGAGTAAGGAGAACGAGGATCATAGGGAGTTTCTTCAGTGAAGAAACCTGTTTCTCCCAGTGAACCATATACCTCATCGGTGGACACATGGTAGAACAATTTATTGTCCATGTTTTTCCATGATTGCTTGGCAGCATTCAACAATACTGCCGTTCCAATGACATTTGTTTTTACAAATGAAAGAGGATCAAGGATAGACCTGTCTACATGGCTCTCTGCGGCCAGATGAATCACCGCATCAAAAGAATGGTCGGCAAACAATTGATTGATAAAAGTCTCATCGGTGATATCACCTTTTACAAAACTGTAATTGGGTGCATTTTCAATGTCCCTGAGGTTTTCAAGATTACCGGCATAGGTCAACGCATCCAGGTTCACAATGGCATAATCGGGGTATTTGTTCACAAACAACCGGATTACGTGTGATCCTATGAAACCTGCACCTCCAGTGATCAATATTTTTTTCATCGCTGTTAAATTATATGTTTATTATATTAATTAAACTCCTTGGGTTGTTTGGTCAGCTCCTCCTTGGGGAGAGATTTGAAATATTCATAAGTAATCCTCAATCCCTCTGCCCTGTCGACCTTGGGTTCCCATCCCAACAATTCCTTGGCCTTTGTTATATCAGGCTTGCGTTGCTTGGGATCATCCACTGGTAATGGCTTGAAAACAATTTTGGTCTTTGCTCCTGTCAACTTGAGGATTTCTTCAGCAAACTCAAGCAATGAAATCTCAACAGGATTCCCAATGTTCACGGGAGAAACATAGTCGCTCATCAAAAGCCTATAGATGCCTTCAACAAGGTCGTCGACATAACAAAAAGACCTTGTCTGAGATCCATCACCAAACACGGTCAGATCCTCTCCCCGGAGTGCCTGTCCAATGAATGCAGGCAAGGCTCGTCCGTCATTCAGCCGCATTCTTGGACCGTATGTATTGAAGATGCGAATGATCCGAGTTTCCACCTGGTGAAAAGTATGATAGGCCATGGTGATAGACTCCATAAAGCGTTTCGCTTCGTCATAAACTCCACGGGGTCCTACTGGATTTACATTTCCCCAGTATTCTTCGGTTTGGGGATGCACCAATGGATCTCCATATACCTCAGAGGTTGAAGCTACCAGCATCCTGGCCCCCTTGGCCTTGGCAAGGCCAAGGCAATTGTGGGTACCCAAAGCCCCCACCTTCAAGGTTTGAATGGGTATCTTGAGGTAGTCAATAGGACTTGCAGGTGATGCAAAATGAAGCATATAATCCAGGTTACCAGGCACATGAATAAACTTTGTTATGTCATGGTGATAGAATTCGAATTCTTTCAATTTGAACAGGTGTTCAATATTTTTCAGATCACCAGTAATCAGGTTATCCATTCCCACCACATCAAATCCTTCTTTGATGAATCGATCACACAAATGTGAACCAAGAAAACCTGCTGCACCTGTAATGAGAACCCTTTTATTTGCCATTTGCTAAGAATTAAATTTGTGGGTTACGTCCAATGCTTTCGTAATGGAATCCTAGATCATTGACACTGTTGACATCAAAAAGGTTTCTGCCATCGAAAATTGCTTTTCGCTTTAAACTTTTGACCATTTTCAAGAAGTCAGGTGTCCTGAACTCATTCCATTCTGTTGCAATGATCAATGCATCTGCACCTTCCAGTGCTTCGTATTGATTTTCTGCAAAACTGATTGTATCTCCCAACAGTGCCTTGACATTGGGCATGGCTTCAGGATCAAATGCAGCAACAGTAGCACCTGCGGCAAGCAATGCCTCAATCATATACAAGGCCGGCGCTTCACGTATATCGTCTGTATTGGGTTTGAAGGCCAGTCCCCAAAGCGCAAAATGTTTTCCTGCCAATTCACCCTTGAAATAATTGTTGATTTTGGGCATGAGATGCAATTTCTGTTTCTCATTGACATCCATCACGGCATTGAGAATTTGGAAATCATAATTCACCTCAGCAGCGCTTTTTACCAAAGCCTGGACATCCTTGGGAAAACAACTTCCGCCATAACCGATACCGGGGAAAAGAAATCTTTTTCCGATGCGCGCATCACTGCCAACACCCAAACGAACCATGTCAACATCCGCACCCAGCCTTTCACAGAGCTGTGCAATCTCATTCATGAAAGAGATCTTGGTGGCCAAAAAGGCATTGGCTGCGTATTTTGTTAGTTCTGCTGAGCGAACATCCATATAAATCAATGGATTTCCGGATCTCACGAAAGGTGCATACAACTCATTCATGAGCTTTTTTGACCTCTCTGAGTTTGTACCAATCACAACCCGATCAGGTTTCATGAAATCCTCTACAGCTACACCTTCTCTCAAGAACTCGGGATTTGAGACAACATCAAACTCAACCTTGCTGCTTTCTGCAATGGCGTTTTGGACTTTCTCGGCAGTTCCTACCGGCACTGTGCTCTTATCCACCACAACCACATAGTCCTCAATGATTTTTCCCAGCTCCTTGGCAACGCCCAAGACATATTTGAGATCCGCAGATCCATCTTCACCGGGCGGTGTGGGAAGGGCAAGAAAAAGAATCTTTGCATCCTTGATTCCAGCCTTCAGGTCGGATGTGAAATGCAGACGCTGTTCCTTAAGATTTCTTAAAAATATTTTTTCAAGCCCGGGTTCGTAGATGGTGATTTCCCCTCCACTGAGTTTATCGACTTTTTGCTGGTCAATATCTATACAGGTAATATCGTTGCCTGTTTCAGCAAAACAAGTACCTGTAACAAGACCGACATAACCGGTTCCGATGACTGCAATTTTCATGGGTAGAGTTTATTTGACAAAGCCATTTACGTGATCAACGATATAATCCAATTGCTCCTGATCCAATTCTGTATGAATGGGCAATGATACAACCCGCTGGGTAAGCCAATCGGTCACGGGAAGATCTACTGCAGGGAGATTGAGGAAGGAAAACATGTTTTGCCGGTGGGCTGGAACAGGATAATAGATCATGGCAGGGATACCCACAATGGCCAGTTGTTCAACCAGTTCATCCCTGCTGTAGT
>CAITQQ010000090.1 GCA_903894575.1 uncultured bacterium | reverse complement strand
ATGCCAGGGGAAGGAAAATGAAAAACAACTGCATGATGATCAGGTGCCAATAGAGCGTACTGCCTTCTCCTGTGAATGAGTGTACAGAGGTATCTCCAAGCACGCCGGTGCGGGTCAAAAAAGTAGAGTACAATACAAGTAAAAAAGAAAGGCAAATGAACAGGTAACTGGCTTTCAAGGAATAGCCCGTGCTCTGGAAAATCAACAGGGTATGGATTCCTGCCACCAGCAACAGCCAGGGCACCATTGAGGCGTTTTCAACCGGATCCCAGGCCCAATATCCCCCAAAAGTCAAAGACTCGTATGCCCAGGCGGCTCCCATCATGATACCCAAACCGAGTATGCCGGCACAGAACAATGCCCATGGCATGGCTGGCCTTACCCATCCTGCATGGTCTTTTTTCCAAAGTCCTGCCACAGCGAAAGCATAGGGAACAACTGAAGAGGCAAAGCCCAGGAAGAGCACCGGAGGATGGATCACCATCCAATAATTCTGTAAAAGAATATTCAAGCCATTTCCGTCAGTGAGGTATTTGGCAAGGTAGTCGGCATCCTGAAAAATAGGAGCATCAGGAAACTCATTGCGCATCAATACAAATGGATTGGTTCCAATGCGGATGTCAAAGAAATAAATGCCAATCAAAAAGCTGGCCAAAAACAACTGGACCATGCTCATCACCGTCATTACAGGAAACTCCCATTTTCTAGACCACCTGATCAGGGCCAAACCAAGCATTGCATTCCAGAAACTCCAGAGCATGAAACTTCCTTCCTGGCCTTCCCAGAAACAACTCAATAAATATTGCATGTCCAGACTCCGCTTGGAATGCTGGTGAGCATATTTGTATTCGAAATAATGGTTGTAGATGATCAGGTAAAGAGTTAGGAAAAGGCCAATCACCGCAACAACATTGGTCATGAATGAAACCCTTGCCAGCTTCTGCCAAGAGCGCTCTTCAAGCATATCCTTCGCACCTGCAGCCTTAAAATTGGCATAGGCAGCAACCAAGGCAGAGCAAAAAGCAAGCAAGGTTAGAAAGAATCCAATCTGTCCTATGAGCAGGTGCTCCCCGTTAAATTTGATCATGTTGTTTGAATGTTTTGTTGCACTATTCCGTTGTCTTCATCGGTGTCTCAGAGACCATGCGAGGCGCCTGGGGGCCTTTTTCATCGGTATATTTTGAAGGACATTTGAGGATGATTTCCTGGCATTCAAATGTTTCTCCTACCATGGATCCTTTCATGACCACGCGCTGGCTTTTCTCAAAGTCTGTGGGCTTTGCATTCTTGTAGACCACTTTGGTAGAGGCGCCCAATGAATCAATGGCAGTAAAAGCAAGGTAGTTGGGATCTTTGATGGGATCATAAATTACCGCGCTGCTTGTATCAACTTTTGCAATCAGGTGAACAAATTTTCCCTCCTTTTTTCTTGCAGAAGCAATTGAATCGTAGGTACTTATGTCATCCATCAATGTCAAAAGGGCTGCAATTGCTCCAGCAATCAATACCAACCCGAGAATATGCATTTTTTTCATGGTAACTGTATGGATGCAAAGTTAGTCAAAAAGCAATCCTCTTTTTACTTTAACTTGCAGCGTTTTCCTGAAAAAACCTGCCTTACCCACAAGCATAACAACCCTTACAATGATCGCAGATCTTTCCCGGTTCGACCCCAATGGTGTCAGCATTGCGAATAACAACTTATTCGGGCTTCCTTATACCAATGAAAATGCTGAACTTATCATTATTCCTGTTCCCTGGGAGGTTACGGTGAGTTTCAAGAGTGGAACGGCCCGTGCACCTGAGCAGATCCTCAGGGCCAGTCTCCAGGTTGACCTCTACGACAGCCAATTCCAAAACAGCTGGAAGAAAGGCGTTTTCATGGAGCCTGTAGACAAGAAGATGCTCCTGAAAAACGACTTCCTCAGAAAGGAAAATGAGCTCTACCTCAACTTCATCAATTCAGGCGAAAAAATCGAGACAAACAAATTCATGTGCAAAACCTTGAAAGAGGTCAACGAAGGTTGTGCGATGATCACAGAATGGGTTTACGAAAAATGCATGGAGCAGTTAAACAAAGGCAAAAAGGTCGGCCTTTTGGGAGGAGACCACAGCATTGCATTTGGCTTCATCAAGGCACTCGCAGAGAAACATGAAAATTTCGGCATCCTGCAAATCGATGCCCACTGCGATCTGCGCAAGTCTTATGAGGGGCTGGACCATTCTCATGGATCCATCATGTACAACGTGCTCAACAGCTTTCCCAATGTTACCAAATTGATACAACTGGGCATCCGTGACTATTGTGAGGCAGAGTGGAATTATATCTGCGACAGCGAATTCCGTGTCATCACATATCTTGAAAGGGAGATCCGTGAGCGACAATTTGAGGGTTCAACCTGGGCGCAGCTAACCGACGAAATCATCCATCAACTGCCGCAAAATGTCTACATCAGTTATGATATTGATGGATTGGACCCTAAGCTGTGTCCTCACACGGGAACGCCTGTCCCTGGAGGGTTTGAAATGGAACAACTCAGTTATCTTTTCAAAAAAATCCTTACCAGTGGCAGAAAAATCATCGGTTTTGACCTCAGCGAAACTGGTACCAGCAAAGACGGATGGGATGAAAATGTTGGCGCCCGCGTCCTTTTCAAAATGTGCAACCTCATGCTGAGCGACAATTGATCTGATGGGAAAGCAAAAAATACACGACTATGTAGTGGTGCTGAAAAACCAGAACAAAAAGACCATCGAAATGACCGGCTGGTTGTTGTCAGTCTTGGCGATCATCATCTTTCTGGTTACCATTTACCAGGAACCCACTGATTGGGGAATATTTTTCTCCTTGTTCATCATCATTGCAATGATGGCCTCCAATGTTGTAGAAAAAAGAAAAAAGAAAAAAATCAGCTTTGCCACTCTGCTTGTTTGTGCGGGGATCGGACTTTCCTTTTTTGCAGAAACCGGCCATGTCGACAGTCTTTTCATCCTAGCAGGAATTGCTGAAAAATACTTGAACAAGAAAAAAGAAATCGGTTTTTCAGAATCCGGAATTGTCATGAGTGGATTGTTTCCCCAAAAATACAACTGGTCGGAATTGAGCAATGTCATCATCAAGGATGATTTGCTGACCATCGACTTCAAGAGCAACAAAGTCTTGCAACATTATACAGACGACGATGAGGATGATGAGTATGAAGTGGAGAGTGATGAGTTTAATGAATACTGCAGGGAAAAGTTGAAGAAAAGTTGAAGGGGT
>CAITQQ010000089.1 GCA_903894575.1 uncultured bacterium | reverse complement strand
GTGTAATGATCAGAGCAGGTTTCTAATTTTTCATCCAAGAATGAATAAAACAACAACATGAAAAGAATACTATTTATACTGGCCATTTTCGCTGTTGCAGGATTTGCTTCCTGTAAGAAGGCGGACTTTGCAGCCAGCTACACCGATCCTTCCAAGATCTCACAATCAACTGTAGAAAAGCAGTTTGCCGGTTTCATGGCAACCAACCGCGAATTTGTACTTCCAGCATATTGGAACTACTTCGTTGTACTCAGAACAACACTTCAGTACTACAATCAGTCAGTGGGTTGGGTGAATTTCACCAGCCAGTATGTACCAGGTGCAGCTGCCATCACCGACAGGTGGAACAACTACTACAATTTCCTTGCTCAGTACAGGGAGTTGGAGAAAATCAACGGAAAACTTTCTGCTGATGATCAGAAGAACTACCGTGTTTTCATGCTTTCTGCGATGATCTATCTCTATGATCATACACAAAAGGTAATTGACCTTCATGGTGATATTCCTTTCACTGCGGCAGGTAAGTTGAGCGCAAACGGTGGAGACTACTTGGCATCACTTCCAGCTTACGATGCTGCTGATAAGCTTTACACAAAAATGCTTGACGATTTGAAAGCTGCTGCTGACGAATTGAACACCATCAATGTAAACCCTGGTATCCTGATTGGTTTCAAGAACCAAGACCTTGTGAACAAGGGTGATGTTGTAAAGTGGAAGAAATATTGTAACTCACTTCGCCTGAGGTTGCTTACCAGGGTATCTGATAACAGCACCTTCAGTGGAAGGGCTACTTCAGAAATTGCTGCAATTTTGGGTAACCCAACCAGCTACCCTGTCATTGCAGGCAATGCAGATAACGTTCAGATCAATGTACTTGATTTGAATACTTCTATCAACTCAAACGGTTTCAGGACCGGTCTTGAAGATTGGAATGGTAATGTTGCACCAAAGGCAATGATTGAACACATGAAAACCAATGTTGACCCAAGGTTGCGTTATGTGTTTGAGCCAGGTATGAGTGCTGCTGGAAAGTACGATGGTTTGGATCAGTTGGCCAATGCCGATGTTCAAACACCTGCCATCGCTGGTGGAAAGTTGGCCATGTACAACAGGTCTACCCTTAGCCGTAACCAGTTTTTCCCTGGTGTTGTTATGAATGCTGCTGAAGTTTCTTTCATGGCTGCTGAGTCGTATGTAAAGGCAGGTAATACTGCCGCTGCAAAGACTGCCTATGAAAAAGGAATCAGAGAATCTATCAGCTACTATGTTGACATTCGCGCCCTGAGCAAGGATGCAACATCTCCAGCTGTAACAGCAGTTACCCCTGCAGAAATTACTGCATACCTCGCTGCCAATGGTATTAGCTTTGATAGGGCTACTACACCAGCTGCAAGGATTGGATTGATTGCTGCACAAAAATGGTTGCACATGAACGTGGTTCAGCCTGTAGAACTTTGGGCTGAAGTGAGAAGGCTTGATCCAGCCTTGTCATTCCAAACTGATGCTGCCAACGCGCAAACCAAGCCTCCAGTGAGGTGGTCTTATCCTGTAAGTGAAACCATTTACAACAAGGCCAACTATGCTGCTGTAAGCGGTAAGGACAACCTCAATACCAAGATTTTCTGGGACGTTAAATAATCCTGGTCTAAATCATACCAAAGCCGCTTTCGCAAGAAAGCGGCTTTTTTTGTACCTTAAATCCATGAATAAAATAAGCGTTGTTCGTTTCTTAATATCCTTGGGATTGGTCTGTGCTGCTGTTATTTCGGCTGCCCAGGAAAAGGTATACCAAAAAGGACTACTTGCCATACAGGAGTCGCCTAAGGCAGTAAAAAAATACGCCCCAAACGGTACAGCCTATGATTTTGGCAAGACTTATTTTGGCCGGTTGAAAATTGCCACATCCACCATGAAGAATGGAGACATGATCAGGATTTTCATGGGGGAGAAGCTGGATGCAGCTGGTAAACTTGACAGGAATCCACCGGGAGTCAACATCCGATTTTTTCAGTTCACCTACATCAAAAATCAGGGTGATACTGATACCCTCTATTTCCCCAATGTTCCCAACAAGAAAAATACTTCTGGCAATGCCATCCTGCTGCCCGAATGGATGGGTCTGGTAACCCCATTTCGTTATGTTGAAATTGAGCATGCAGGAAATTTTACTGTCATCCCCACGCGGGATATATTTCATTACCGCTTCAATGATAATGCTGCTTCATTTCAGAGCGCTGACACAGTCTTGAACCAGATCTGGGACCTCTGCAAACATTCCATCAAAGCCACTACTGTCACTGGTTTGTATATCGATGGAGACCGTGAACGCATCCCTTACGAAGCAGACGCCCTCATCAATCAACTTTCTCACTATGCCGTTGATACGGTGTATGAAGTTGCCCGCAATACCATCGATCACCTGATGATGCATCCCACCTGGCCAACCGAATGGCATTTGCAAATGCACCAGGTGATCTGGAATGATTACATGTATACGGGCAATACGGCATTGATCAAAAAATATTATGATCTGCTCAAGACCAAGACCCTCATGTCGTTGGCTAAAAAAGGAAATTTGATCACCACGGTGGGCAGCAACCAAAGCAAGTCCCTGCTCGATTCTTTGCATTATGTAACCTTTGATCAAAAGGCAGTGTTGAAGGACATCACCGATTGGCCACAAAGGGGAAACAACCTGGCAGGCCCAGACTACAAAGGCGAAGCAGATGAATTTGTTTTTTGCGAATACAACAGTGTTGTCAATGCCTATCATTACAAATCTTTGTTGTTGATGGAACAGTTTGCCATCCTGCTTCAAAAGAAAGCTGACCAAGCATTTTTCAAACAAAGGGCTGCCCAGGTTAAGCAGTCTTTTTCTGAAGTTTTCTATGATACAAAAACGGGTCTTGTCAGGGATGGCGATACAACCGACCATGCATCTTTCCATGCCAATTTTTTCGCATTGGATTTTGGGTTGCTGGATGAAAGCCAAAAAGCCAAAGTCATTCCTTTTGTGATCAAAAAGGAAATGGCTTGCTCTGTATATGGCTCACAATTTTTAATGGATGCGTTGTATGAAAATGGTTTGGAAAAGGAAGCACTTGCATTGCTCCAATCAAGAAAAGATAGGGGATGGTACCACATGATTGAAGTAGGCGCAGGGATGACAATGGAAGCCTGGGATAGCAAGTTCAAGCCCAACCTGGACTGGAACCATGCCTGGGGTGCTGCACCAGCCAATATCATCGCCTTCAGGCTGATGGGCCTTCGCCCCTCCAAGCCCGGTTTCAAGGAAATCCTCATCGATCCACAGCCCGGCGATTTGCAATCAGCCACCTATGTGTTACCCACTCCAATGGGCCCTGTAAAAGAAACCATTTCTACGGTCAATGGCAAGCGATCCGTGGAGGTCATTATCCCTGAGGGGATGGCCTACAAGCTAGCCAAAAAAGATTATCCCATCACAGTGAAAACCGGCAAACTATAAACATATATTACAAATTATCATATATGTAAAATATGTGAAGTTGGTGCTAGGTTTATAAGTTTTGGTTGATAAAATATCAATAATTATTCGTTTTAATTGCTGATATTGCAGTCCCCAAACTATAAACTACTATTTATGATCGATGTTGGCTTGACGGTCTTTATGATCGTTTGCACCAGTCTTGTGATGTTGATGACTCCCGGACTGGCTTTTTTTTACGGAGGATTGGCCTGCAAGAAGAACATCCTCAATGTAATGATCCAGAGTTTCGTATCCATGGGCTGGACTTCCATTCTTTGGTACGCTTTTGGTTACTCGCTTTGTTTCAGTGGCGGTGAAGGGCAGATCATCGGTGACCTCGAGAAGGCATTTTACCATGGGGTTACACCAGATGCATTGTTCTCACAGGAGAAACGGTTTCCGGAAATTGTGTTCATCGCCTACCAAATGATGTTTGCCATCATCACTCCTGCGCTCATCACTGGTGCATTTGCCAACCGCATCACTTTCAAGGCATTTTTTATCTTCCTGACCTTATGGCAAATACTTGTTTATTATCCTTTTGCACACATGATCTGGGGCAACGGGCTGCTTGCAAAATGGGGTGTCCTTGATTTTGCCGGAGGCATTGTGGTGCATGCCACTGCAGGTTTTGCAGCATTGGCTTCCGTCATTTACGTTGGAGAGCGAAGGGTGAAACATGACAGGCCCAACAACCTTCCGTTGGTGGCCATCGGAACCGCGCTGCTCTGGTTCGGTTGGTATGGCTTCAATGCTGGCAGTGAATTGAATGTGAACAGGATTACTGCACTTTCCTTTATCAATACGGATCTTGCTGCCTCTGTGGGTGCAGTCACCTGGATGTGCATCGAATGGTTCGGCTCTCACAAGCGTCCCACGTTTGTGGGCTTGCTCACAGGTTCAGTGGCTGGCTTAGCTACGGTTACTCCTGCAGCCGGTTATATCACCTATGAATCTGCTTTCCTGATCGGCATGCTTGGCTCCATTGTTTGCTATTGGGCGGTGAAACTCAAGAACAGGATGGGTTGGGACGATGCCCTGGATGTTTGGGGTGTGCATGGTGTAGGTGGCGTTGTAGGGACCGTTCTATTGGGTGTATTGGGCTCCAAGGCCATCAACCCCAATGGTGCTGACGGATTGATTTTTGGTGGTACTGATTTCTTTTTCAAAGAACTCATCGCTGTGGTGGCAACATCTGTTTATGCCTACCTCTTCACCTATTATATGTTGGTATTGATCAACAAGATCACGAGGGTAAAAGTTACGGCAGAAGAAGAAGAGCAAGGGCTTGACTCCATTTATCATGGAGAAGTGGCAAGGGATTGATGCCTCTCTTTTGTTGAAATGAATAGCAGCATCATGCAGTGGATGC
>CAITQQ010000088.1 GCA_903894575.1 uncultured bacterium | reverse complement strand
TCGGTCACTGGAACAAAATGCATTGACTCCATTGGCAGAAACAATCAAACCACCTTCGTTGTCAATCGTATTGATGGGATAGCCAAGGTTCACAGCAGTATCAAAGCCATTCAATTTTTTCTTTGAAAAAAAGATATCCTTGCCCCCGTATCCCTGCAAGCCTGAAGAGGTAAAATAAAGGGTCTCATTGTCTGCATGCATGAAAGGTGCACTTTCGTCTCCGGCAGTATTGACGAGTGGACCAAGGTTCTGGGGTGTAGACCAGCGTCCATTGGGGCGAAGCCTTGAAACATAGATATCTGATCCGCCATATCCTCCTGGTCTGTTGGAAGAGAAATAAAGTTCCTGCTTGTCTGGAGAAAGGCAGGGCGTCGATTCCCAGGCATCAGAGTTGATGGCCTCTCCAAGGTTCTGCCGTTTGCTCCAACCCGATGCAGTTAGAACAGAAATATAGATATCGCAACTGCCATAGCCATCAGGAAAATTACAACCGGCATACACCAACCATTTCCCATCCTGGGAAATATGCTGTGCGCCTTCATTGTATGGAGTATTGACAGTGCCCGGGAGCGGTGTTGCCTGCTCCCATTTGTTGTCTGCTGCATTTGATTCATAAAAGTCCTCATTGCTGCCATTGACCCTTCGGGTAAATACCAGGGTCTTTTCATCAATGGTCAGGGATGGAAAATATTCGGGGAAAATTGAATTGATGGCATCTCCGGCATTCCTGAACCCGGAGCTGGAAAGCTGATTGTGTTTTCTGGATACTTCAACTGCAAATGCATAATTTTTTCTCCTGAATGTCCCGGCCTTGATGGCGCTTTCATTCAATTTGGGGAGGGCCAAAAAAAGGTCTGCTGCATGCAAGGCTTCTTTAAATTTTCCTATACCAGCCAAATTGATGCTGTAAGGAAGCAGGTACTCCCGGGCATAGGCAGAATCGATTGCAAAAGCCCTGCTGTAGGCAGTTACGGCCTCATTGTAACGCTTGAGTTCACCAAGTATTCCAGCCTTGGAAAGTTGTGCATCAAGATAGCCAGGATCATTTTCTAATGCCGCGTTGATCAGGCCCAACGCATCTTGGTAAAGATCCTGATCAGCATATTCCAACGCCTTGGCATAAAGGGTCTTGTTCTTTTTCGAAATTTTTAATGGATCATATTGTTGGGCAAATCCAAACTGAAAAACCGAGGACAACAAAACAATCATCAATATGCGCATCCATGAAATTACTTGATTTGCCAAAATAGATGGTGCTATGATTTGTTAATGTATTGATCCTAGGGAATATTCAGGAATTTATGCGTTTGCAGGGAAAGGATCCATTGAGGATTTCCCTTCACATAATCAATGATCATTGGATTCATTTCAGCAGATTTACTCCATTCGGGTTGCAGATAAAGCAAACAATCTTTGGAGACTTTAGCAGCATACAGCTCGGCCCAGGCAAAATCGGTCTTGTTGTAGATGACGGTTTTCAATTCATGGGCTGCTGCGATCATTTCATCCAGGGGTGCCTTGAATTTTTTGGGAGAAAGACAGATCCAGTCCCAAGTGCCAGAGAGCGGATGCGCTCCGGATGTCTCGACATGTGTTCTTATGCCTTGGGCTTTCAGCATGGCAGTAAGCGCATCCAGGTTGTGCATCATGGGTTCTCCTCCCGTGATGACCGCGATCTTTGTACCAGATGCACAGACTGATGCAACAATCTCAGTGATCGGTACCAGTGGATGTTTTGAGGCATCCCAACTCTCTTTTACATCACACCAGACACATCCCACATCACATCCACCCAAGCGTATAAAATAAGAGGCATGGCCGGTGAAACGGCCTTCCCCCTGAAGGGTATAAAAATGTTCCATCAATGGAAGTGAAGCAATTGGATTGGATTCCATTGATCAGTCTTTTGCGGCGCAGGCCTTGAAAGTATTCATCATCAAGGCTGCAATGGTCATCGGACCCACACCGCCTGGCACAGGAGTGATATAGCTGCAAAGGGGTGCAACATTGTCAAAATCAACATCACCCTTGATGGCAAACCCAGACTTCTTGGACTCATCCGCAACCCTCGTGATACCTACATCCACCACCACCGCTCCAGATTTCACCATATCAGCCTTCAGGAATTCAGGACGACCCAGGGCGGCAATGATGATGTCACCTTGCAAACAAATTTCCTTGAGGTTGGGTGTATGAGAATGGCAAACCGTGACGGTGCAATTTCCCGGATATTCATTCTTGTTGAGCATGATGCTGATGGGCCGGCCAACAATATTGCTCCTGCCGATCACAACTGCATGCTTTCCTTTTGTTTCAATACCATAGTGCTCCAGCAACAACAAAATGCCATAGGGCGTTGCAGGATAAAAAGCAGGCAATCCCTGCACCATTCTTCCAACGCTTTCAGGATGAAATCCATCAACATCTTTGGAAGGAAGAATCGTTTCAATGATTTTCTGTTCAGAAATTCCTTTGGGAAGTGGCAGCTGAACCAGGATGCCATCCACATCAAAATCTTCATTGAGTTCATTGAGCTTGAACAGCAGTTCCTGCTCTGTAACTTCAGCATCAAGCCTGATCAGCGTAGATTTGAATCCGATTTCTGAGCAGGATTTTACTTTTGAAGCAACATAGGTTTCACTGGCTCCATTGTTGCCAATCAGGATGGCCGCCAAATGAGGAATTTTTTTTCCTTGGAGGATTCTTTCCTCCGTTTGTGTCTTCAACCTGTCTTTTACTGCCTGTGAAACAAGCTTACCATCGAGCAATTTCATGCGGCAAAGGTACAGTCGGGGAAAATGACACCCAAATATGATGTTTTTCCCCTTTCACATCATCTGCGGAAACTCATCTTTACACAATGAAGTGGATGATGATGTGGATGATGATGCCAATGCTGGCCAATGCTCAGGCAATTGTAGGAACAAATACTTTCCTGCCCTTTGGCTTGTTGGCGTATAAAAAAACAGGGCAGCAAACTGAGTCTTCAGCTGCCATAGCTGCAGCCAGTGCGTTTCAAACCATTCCTCAGATTGGGTTTCATGCTGGGAACAGGTTCATGATCAGAGACATGAACCATGCTGGCATCACCGGTATTCTCCCTCAAAAAAATGGCGCCCTGGGTTTTTCTGGAAGGTTCAGTGGAGGGGGGATCTTCGCAGGTTTTTCAGGAAGTTCATCCATGGGACTGAAAATCCATGAGCAATTGGGTATTGGACTATCGATGGAATTGACAGGATTCAAATGGTCTGGCCAACCTTTAAGTCTGGGCATGCAAGCAAAAGGTGGCATGCTCTATTGGATCAACCCCAAAACAGGACTGGGCTTTCAGGTGAGCCAATGGTTTCCACTCGGGCGAAAGATGGACAACCCGAAAAAAATAATCCGAGAACTGATCACCGGCATTGGAACGACTGTCAATGAAAGCCTCTACCTCTCGGTGGAAATAAGAAAGCAAACCAATGCACTGACAGAAGTATCTGGCTTAGTAGAATGGCAGGCAGCAACATCCATTGGATTGTTGGCAGCAATCAACACAACAAGCCACTCCTTCATGATGGGCCTCACCAAAAACTTAGAGAAGAACAAATGGGGAATCATTTTCAGCAATCACCCGCAGCTGGGACTTTCAGGAATGTTAACGGTGAACCATGGGATTGCTAAATAAGTATGTTGCTTTAATGCTTGCATTGCTGATCACCAGCATGACTGCGCTTGGGCAAGAGGAAGCAATGGAAGAAATGGCTGAAACTGCTGTCGACCATGAGCCACAGCTGGACATCAATGAAATGCATGGTGCGGGATTTATCAACAAATACAATATCAACAGCATTACTGAGGAGATGCTTGAAAACTTGTTTTTCTTAAAACCAGTTCAAATAAAACAGTTCTTCCTTTACAGAAAAAACTTTGGCGACTTCATCAGCCTGATGGAGTTACAGGCCGTGCCTGAATGGGACGCATTTACCATCAGGAAAATACTGCCCATGCTTACCCTTCAAACAGAACTGCCTCTTGTGCCAGCAATTAAACAAAGGATCAAAGAAGGAGGACATAAGTTGCTGTACAGAACGGGTGGGCAGTCAAAGAGCGACAATGAAAATGAAGACACGTTGAAAAACCAATACAAACAACTGGTCAGTTACCGATTTAATTTTCGGGACCTGTTGCGATGGGGTATCACGATTGAAAAAGAAGCAGGAGAAAAAAGTTTTTCAGACCATTTAAGCCTGTTTGCTTCCATCAGCAAAAAAGGAATCCTTAAAAATATGGTGCTGGGAGATTATACTGTTAATATGGGGCAGGGATTGATCCATTGGCAGGGATATGCACTGGGGAGAAGCAGCAACATGATGAGTTGTTTCAGGCAGGGAGAGCTTTTCAGGCCCTATAGCGGAACAGATGAAAACCGCTTCGGTAGAGGGATTGCTGTTCAACTCCAAAAAAATGCAATTGAATTGGCCGCATTCGTGAGCTACAAAAAAATTGATGCCAATATCATTACCGACACAGCAAGCAACAAGTCCTTTGCCAGCTCCATGCTACTGTCCGGGTTGCACCGAACGAAAAATGAATTGATAGATAAAAAGGCATTGCAAACATTCATGACTGGTGCGAATCTGAAAGTCAATACCAAGTTCGGCAAGACCAGCCTGAACATCATTCACACTGCATTTGATCATCCCATCAAAAAAAGAGACGAGCCTTATAACCGTTTTGCCATCAGGGGAAACCAATGGCAGAATGCCAGCATTGATCATTCTATTTCTACCAGGATAGGATTTTTATTTGGGGAAATGGCGGTAGATAAAAAGGCCAACAAGGCGATCATTGTGGGCCTGATCAAGAGCCTTGGATCGTCACTGGATATTGCATTGCTTTACAGAAACATGGGGGTCAAATTCCGATCACTTGCATCCAATGTTTTTTCAGAAAGCCAGGAGTCTGGCAATGAAAAAGGATATTTTTTCAACATCAATTATACGCCTTCTCCCCTGCACAGGTTTGAAATATTTGCCGACCAATACCAACACAAATGGCCAACTTTCATAACGCCAGGTAAAAAAACCGGGAACATTTATTCTTTTCAATATACCTATCGGCCCAATAAAAAAACCGAAGTATATGCAAGAATCCAATCGGACAACAACAGCCTTAAACTCAGGATCCATTCATCATTCATGCCCATGCCAGTCCTGACCTGCAGGCTAAGAAACGAAATGATCAGCATACAATCTATTACAGGAAAAACTGAAAGAGGACAGCTTATGTATGCTGAGTTGATCTATAAGCCAGCCTTACAGCCTTTTTCTGTCGCTGTCCGATGCAGTTTCTATGACACAGAAGGTTATGCAACAAGAATCTATGCATATGAACGGGACCTGCCTGCATATTATGCAGTCCCTCCCCATTATGGAGAAGGAACAAAAAGTTACTTTGTTCTGCAGTACAAATTGCACAAATCATTGCAATGTGCCGGAAAATGGAGCATGGATAATAGAAAACAAGCATGGAGAGCCCAGGTAATCTGGCAATGGGGCACATGATTCCTACAATAAAACGAAGCTGTATATTTGTATCCTCAAACAAATCAAATGAGCGAACAAGTACAGAACCAACTCAATATCGAAATATCAGAGGAAGTAGCGGAAGGTCAATATGCCAACCTTGCCATCATTACCCATAGCCATGCTGAATTTGTGGTGGATTTTGTGAGCGTCATGCCCGGAACACCCAAAAGCAAGGTGAAGTCGAGGATCATCCTTACACCACAACATGCCAAGCGTTTGTTGAACGCTCTGGCAGACAACGTCAATAAATTTGAGGATGCTCATGGCAACATCAAGGACTTTGAAGAGGTTCAGATCCCTTTTCAATTCGGAGGTCCTGCCGCCCAGGCATAATGATTGGCCTTCTGATTAATTCAGTGATTCAACAGGGATGGTCTTGTTGATCTTCCCAATCAATCCCTGCAATACTTTCCCTGGTCCTACCTCTGTAAAACTGGTGGCTCCGTCCGTGATCATCGCTTCAATGGTTTGTGTCCAGCGGACAGGCCCAGTCAATTGATCAATCAGGTTTTGTTTTATTTTCTCCGGCTCTGAGACTGCTTTTGCAACTACATTTTGGTATACAGGACAGACTGGGCGGTGGAAGGATGTTGATAGAATCGCCTTGGCCAGCTCTTCTCTGGCGGGTGCCATCAAAGGTGAATGGAATGCACCGCCTACTGGCAATTTTATGGCTCTCTTTGCGCCCGCTGCCTTCATTCTTTCACAAGCCAGATCAATTCCTGCATTGGAACCACTGATTACCAATTGACCTGGGCAATTGTAATTGGCTGGTACGACTATTTCTCCTGTTTCTTGTCGAATTTCATTGCAGATTTTTTCAGCTACATCATCGGCCAAGGCCAAGACAGCTGCCATAGATGATGGGTTGGCCTCACAGGCTTTTTGCATGGCCATGGCCCTTATGCTCACCAATTTCAATGCATCTTCAAAGGGTAAAGTACCATTGATCACCAGCGCAGTAAACTCACCCAATGAATGACCTGCAACCATGTGAGGCGTGGCAGATTCGATCATTTTGTAAGCAATTACTGAATGAAGAAAAATAGCAGGCTGGGTAACTTTCGTTTGTCTGAGATCTTCATCTGAACCATTGAACATGACGTCAGAGAGACGGAATCCCAAAATTTCATTTGCCTGTTCAAAAAATCTTCTGGCAAATGCATTGCCCTCATAATGGTTCTTGCCCATTCCTGGGTGTTGAGAGCCCTGTCCCGGAAAAACGTATGCGTGAATCATAGATATTGTTGATTGTACGAAGGTAAATAAACTATTGAAAAAAAAGAGCGCCAGGTGTTTACCTGGCGCCCAATACCTATGAATACGGGTTGATCTTAATGTAATTTCGATCCTATCAGCCTGATGAATTCACTCCGGGTCTCGTTTTTTTCAAATTCTCCACAAAATGCAGAAGTAGTGGTCACGGAGTTTTGTTTTTGAACACCCCTCATCATCATGCAAAGGTGTGAAGCTTCAATGACTACGGCCACACCAAGAGGGTTTAGGGTTTCCTGGATCGCATTGAGGATCTGGGTAGTCAGCCTTTCCTGTACCTGCAACCTTCTGCTGTAGGTATCAACCACCCTTGCAATCTTGCTCAGGCCCGTGATCCACCCGTTGGGGATATAGGCGATATGGGCTTTACCAAAAAAAGGCAGCATATGGTGCTCACACAAACTGTAGAGCTCAATATCCTTCACAATGATCATTTCGCTGACATCCTCATGGAATTTTGCTGAGTTCAAGATCATTTTTGCATCAATTTGGTACCCTTGGGTAAGCACCTGCATCGACTTGGCCACACGTTCAGGCGTTTTAAGAAGTCCTTCCCTGTCAGGATCTTCACCCAGCAGTCCTATTGACGATCTGTAATGTTCTATGAGCGCTGAAGTGACATGATCATCGTATTGTTCAACCTTGGTATATGCCATAAACTTATTTTAATTGATGAGGATACTCCACGAAATTTCGAGGTGTCTCATATAAACGCACCTGGAGGTCCAAATGTTCATTGATCAAGGGCCTCAATATTCCAAAAATAACAATAGCGATATTTTCCGCGGAAGGATTCAGGTTGGCAAAAGCTGGCACATCGAGGTTCAGGTTTTTGTGGTCGAATTTGTCCAGGATATTCTCGGAAATCAGGTCTGACAAGACTTTCATGTCAATGACATACCCCGTTTCAGGATCCACTTCACCAACCACCTTTACAATCAACACATAGTTGTGACCATGGTAATTGGGCAGGTTGCACTTTCCAAAAACACGTTTATTTTGCTCATCACTCCAAGAGGGATTGTTCAGCCTGTGTGCTGCGTTAAAATGTTCTTCTCTGTAAACTGCCAGTTTCTCTCCCATATGCCCTAAGAATTAATGATGATAAAAGAATAACACAACCCAAGAGGCATTGTTTGATCACAAGAGGCTAGTCACCAAAATACTCCACATAAATGCGGGGCGTTTCGACCAATTTGATGCAGTGAAGCAGGACACCTTGGGGCATATGGGGTGCAAGTTGGCCCCAAATTTCAAACACCAGGTTCTCTATGGAACAAATTTTCCCTTCCATGAAAGGAATATCCAGGTTGAGGTTACGGTGATCCAGGACATCAACAACATATTCCTTGATGATTTTGCTCAACAGCTTGGCATCAACAATGAACCCTGTATCAGGATCAGGAGCACCTTTGACCGTGACAAACAGTTCAAAATTATGCCCATGCCAGTTTTCATTGGCACATTTTCCAAAAACGGCATCGTTCCGCTCTGCAGTCCATTGAGGATTGTACAGCTTGTGTGCTGCGTTGAAATGCTCCCGTCTGGTCAAATAAAATGTTGGCATAGGCTTGTTAGGGGTGCAAAGTTAAGAAGCAATATCAAAAATTCCTCTTGAAATATGAATCCAGGGCCTTGAATGAATGGTATTCGACAGAATTGATGAACTTTGCCGAATGAATGTTTTGGTTATTGCGGCCACAGAGAGGGAGCTTACTGGCATAAAGGAAATATCCTTTGCACATACAACGGTGAAGGTTCATTTTGCCGTCACCGGTGTTGGGTTAATGCCTTCCACTTATGCCATCATGCAGCTGATGGCCAATCTAAAGCCAGACATGATCATCCAGCTGGGCATTGCAGGCAGCTTCGATCCGGCACTGAGGTTGGGAACAGCAGTGGCTATCAAGAGTGAGATTGTTGCGGACATGGGAGTCTTTGAAACAGATGGATACCAAGACATTTTTGAATTGGGACTGACTGAAAAAAACATGCCCCCTTTTGAGCAGGGTGCCATTGTGAACCATCATGACCACCTTATCATGGCTGCAGCACTGCCTGCTGTTGTTGCCGTATCCGTCAATGAAATCAGCACCAGCCCACATAAAATAGCTTTATTTGCCAATCAGTACAAAGCAGACATTGAATCCATGGAAGGCGCTGCGCTTCACTATGTTTGCTCAATGCAAAAAATTCCTTTTATCCAAATCAGGGGTATTTCCAATTTGGTTGGAGAGCGCGATAAAACCAAATGGAAAATTCCTGAATCATTGCTTGCCGCAACAAATGCCTGTATCAACCTCATCAACAAGATCCAATAACCATGAAACTGAGTCTGGGAATTTCACCCTGCCCCAATGATACCTATATTTTTGATGCCATGCTCCATGGTAAAATTGATACCGAGGGATTGGAATTTACCCCGCGCCTGGAGGATGTGGAGACCCTGAATCACCTGGCTATCGAAGGTTCCCTGGACATCACCAAGGTAAGTTATGGGGTCGTTTTTCAATTGATCAGCCAGTACATGATCCTTGAAGCAGGCAGTGCATTGGGAAAAGGAGTTGGCCCCCTTTTTGTATCAAAAAACATTGGCGATGAAAAAGAAATTGACCCCTCAAAGATCAGTGTCGCCCTTCCCGGTATCAATACCACAGCTCATTTGCTGTTCTCCCTGGCCTATCCGGAGATAAAAAACAAAACATTCGTCCCCTTTCATGTGATTGAAGACATGGTATTGAGTGGAGAGGTTGATGCCGGCGTCATCATCCATGAAAACAGGTTCACCTATAAGCAAAAAGGGTTGAACAAAATTTCAGACCTGGGAGATGTTTGGGAGAAAAGAACAGGTGCGCCCATTCCACTTGGTGGTATCCTGGTCAGGAGATCGTTTGACCTTGAAATGGCCACCAAAATCAACCGGGTGATCAACAGAAGCCTGGCCTTTGCCAATGAAAATGCCCATGCATTGCCTTCTTTTGTCACTGAAAATGCACAGGAGATGGGTGAGGATGTGATGCGCAACCATATTGGTCTTTATGTCAACGAATTTTCCCTTGCACTTGGCAAAGAAGGAAGGTTGGCCGTACTAGAATTGATCAAAGCGTCAGCAGCCTTGAACCAAAAAGCCACTCCAGAAGGGGTTAATTTGTTTTTGCGGGATAACTAGAAAAGCCCGTAGAGCTCAGCATCGATCTTTGCGATGATCTCACCAAGATGCTCTTCATTCTCAACAAATTTGGTCTTGTCTACATTGATGACCAACAATGGTCCTTCCTTATAGCCATCAATCCATTTGTTGTAATATTCGTTCAATCGCTTGAGATAATCAAGGCGAATATTCTCTTCGTACTCCCTTCCCCGCTTCTGAATCTGGCCCACAAGTGTTGGCACAGAAGCCTGGAGATAGATCATGAGATCTGGGGGCTTCACCATCTGGCGAAGGTTCTGAAAGAAATCAAAATAATTATCAAAATCACGCTTGCTCATCAGACCCATCTCATGAAGATTGGGAGCAAATATGTAAGCATCCTCATAAATGGTCCTGTCTTGGATAACAGTCTCAGTACCCCTGCTGATCTCAATCAGCTGGTTCAGACGGCTATTGAGAAAATAGATCTGAAGATTGAAGCTCCACCGGGGCATGTCTTCATAGAAATCAAACAAATACGGATTTTGGTCCACGTCTTCAAACTGTGGAATCCATTTGTAGTGTTTGCTGAGCATTTCGGTGAGGGTGGTTTTCCCTGCACCGATATTTCCTGCTATTGCAACATGTTTTGGTTTTCTAGCTTTGGCCATAATATTCTGGTTGGATCCCGCATTTAACGGTCAGACAAAGTACATATTCATTTTCAATAAACCAAACCCATTGCATTTCTCACCAGCTCCATGGTTGCAGCGGCACTTTTCCGGGCCTTTTCTGCGCCCAATTCCATGATACCCTCAAGGTATTCTGTATCATTCCTGATGGATTCGGCCCTATCCCTGATGGGTGCGATAAAAGTCACCATGTCTTCTGCCAATTGCTTTTTCATGTCGCCATAGCGAATGCTGCAATTGTTGTAAGAATCTTCAAAGGAGGCAATAACGTCTTCGGCACTGACCAGACGCATCAGCTGAAATATGTTTTCAATATAGTCTGGCTTGGGCATGTTGGTACTGGTCGGCCCACCATCTGTCTTGGCTTTCATCACTTTTTTCCTGATCACTTCATCCTCATCCGCAAGGTAAAGGGTGGCCAGCTGGTTTTCGCTCTTGCTCATTTTACCTGTTCCATCGAGGCTTGGCACTTTTACCAGGTCTTCACCAAAATTATATGCCAATGGCTCAGGGAACACATCGCCATAACGGTGGTTGAAGCGTTTTACAAAATTCCTTGCCATCTCCAGATGCTGCTCCTGGTCCTTGCCTACAGGCACCCAGGTGGCACGGTGAAGAATGATATCAGCGGCCTGCAATACTGGATAGGTCAGCAAACCAGCATTGATGTTGTCTGGCTGCAACCTTGCCTTGTCTTTGAATGTGGTCGTCTTTTCAAGCTCACCCAAATAGGCCAGCATGTTGAGATAAAGATAGAGTTCGGAGGTTTCCCTCACATGGCTTTGGCAATACAATGCCGCTTTTTCCGGGTCGATGCCGCAGGCGATGTTCTCAGCCAGTACACGGTGTACATTTTCTTTCAGTTCCTTGGTATCCGGGTGTGTTGTAAGGGCATGCAGGTCTGCCACCATAAAATAGCAGGTATACTCCTGTTGCAATTTTACATAGTTTCGCATGGCACCAAAATAGTTACCCAGGTGCAGGAAGCCTGTCGGCCTGATCCCACTCATAACGATCGCATTACCATTTTTCATTCGGCAAAGATAATAAATGTAAAGGAGGGGATGAAGCCCTGGCGCCAGCCATTCCATTCATCAATAAAATACAGGCAATGGTTTGAAATGGATTAATTTTACACTGAAATTGCGCAAATGGAACTCAACAGGGAAACCACCCAAAAACTCGCCGAACTCTCCAAGCTGGAATTCAACGACAAGGAACTCGAAGAAATTCAGGAAGACCTTGCCCAAATGATTGGTTTTGTTGAGAAACTCAATGAAATCGACACCAGTGGCGTACAGCCATTGACCCATATTGGTACAGGAGGCAACAGGCTTCGTGAAGATGAAATCAAAGGTTCTGTTGACAATGCAACAGCCCTCAAAAATGCACCCACCACTGAAGGTCCTTTTTTCACCGTGCCCAAAGTGATCAAAAAATAATACCATGTCTGATTCAGTCATACACCTCGAAGAGATCAAGAAAAGTTATATCATGGGCAAGCAGGAGCTCCAGGTGCTGAAAGGCATTTCCCTGGACATCCTGCGCAATGAGTACGTGGCACTGATGGGGCCTTCCGGCTCAGGTAAAAGTACCCTGATGAATATCCTCGGATGCCTGGACTCTCCAACATCTGGCAAATACATTTTGAATGGCCATGATGTGAGCACCATGCTGGACAACAACCTGGCTGATATCCGGAACAAGGAAATTGGGTTCGTTTTTCAACAATTCAATCTCCTTCCCCGATTGAGCGCACTGGAGAATGTAGCTCTTCCCCTGGTTTATGCAGGCATCAACAAAAAAACCAGGCTTGAAATGGCCCATGAGGTATTGAGGAAAGTGGATCTGATGGACAGGAGCCACCACAAACCCAATGAACTTTCTGGAGGGCAATGCCAAAGGGTAGCCATTGCCCGGGCCTTGGTCAACAATCCCTCCATCATTCTTGCCGATGAACCGACCGGTAACCTTGATACCAAAACCTCTTATGAAATCATGAATATTTTTGCCCAGATCCATGATGAAGGCAATACCGTTGTGCTTGTTACGCATGAGGAGGATATTTCCAACTATGCCAAAAGGGTGATCAGGCTCAGGGATGGCGTGCTGGAAAGCGATAAAAGAAAAGACGCAGCCAGCGTTGTGTAAAAAAAAACTTCGCAGCGGTGAACAAAAGCCGCTCTGCCACATTATCCTTGAAACCAATTGTGAAGATGGCATTTAAGATTTATACAAAAACGGGGGACAAGGGAACAACTTCACTGATTGGTGGAACCAAGGTATCCAAAGCCCATGATAGGATTGAGGCCTACGGAACAGTAGATGAACTCAATTCTCACATCGGCCTCTGCAGGGACCTGATCAAAGACGAACATACTAAAAACACACTGAAAGAGCTTCAAGACAGGCTTTTCACCATAGGCTCTGCCCTGGCCTGTGACCCTGAAAAGGAAACGAAGATGAAAATCCCTGACCTGTCTGTTGAAGATGTGCTCTTGCTGGAAAATGAAATGGACAGGATGGATGCCACTTTGCCACCATTGCAGTTCTTTATATTACCTGGAGGTCATCCAACTGTATCCCATATCCATATTGCCCGTTGTGTCTGCAGGAGAACTGAAAGGTTGGTAGTAGCCCTGTTGGTCTCAGGCGAGCCACACGATCATTTGATTGTACAATACATCAACAGGCTGAGCGATTATCTTTTCATGTTGGGGAGATACATTGCACTTCAACTTAACGCTGAAGAAATTCCCTGGAAACCAAGGGTTTAGCCTTCAATTTCCCCATCTGCCATCCCGAAGGTGAACCGTCCTGTTGCTCATGGCAGCCAGTTCCTCGTTATGCGTAACGATGACAAAGGTCTGGTTCAGCTCGTCCCTTAATTGTTGAAAAAGTTTGTGCAAAGAAGTTGCATTGGCAGAATCAAGATTGCCAGTAGGCTCATCTGCAAAAACAATCCCAGGGTCGTTGATCAGGGCCCTTGCTACTGCCACCCTTTGTTGTTCTCCTCCTGAAAGGGCAGCAGGTTTATGGCTGGATCTTTCTGCAATACCCAACCTCTCCATCAATGCCAAGGCTTTTTTTTCCAGTGTACTGCTTTTTTTTCCGGCAATCCAGCCCGGTATGCAGATGTTTTCCAGTGCGGTAAACTCCGGAAGCAAATGATGGAACTGAAA
Organism: uncultured bacterium; assembly: GCA_903894575.1. Classification (GTDB taxonomy): domain Bacteria; phylum Bacteroidota; class Bacteroidia; order Chitinophagales; family Chitinophagaceae; genus Pollutibacter. The sequence goes on along the minus strand of CAITQQ010000088.1, from coordinate 6,102 downwards.
TACAAATCCAATGTTCTCATTCCTGAAGGCAGCCAATGCTTTTCCTTTGAGTTGATCAGTTCTCTTTCCCTCAAAATACAACTCCCCTTTATCCGGGCTATCCAAGGTGCCTAAAATATGCAAGAGGGTTGTTTTGCCTGCACCTGAAGACCCTACAATGCTCACTATTTCTCCTTTTTGTATGGATATGTCTACACCCTTGAGCACTTCGAGACTGCCATAATATTTAATTATTCCTTTCGCTTCGAGCATAATGGGAAAATTTCAGTTGAAGTTAATCAAACAACTCTTTACTATCCTGTAAATCTGTTGATATCTTGGGATTTGGATATATCAAATTAACCATTACATTTGCCGAAATTCTAAAGCATACCCCTATGTTCTGGACACTCGAATTAGCATCATATTTAGAAGACGCACCTTGGCCAGCTACCAAGGATGAATTGATTGATTATTCCATCAGAAGCGGCGCCCCTATTGAGGTTATCGAAAACCTTCAGGAGCTCGAAGACGAGGGAGACATCTTTGAGGGGATAGATGACATTTGGCCTGATTATCCAAGCCAGGATGACTTCTTCTTCAATGAGGATGAATATTAAGATATCTACTACGCGAAAAGCCACCCTCCGGGTGGCTTTTCGCGTATCGAGAATGTATCATCAAAAAGATCTTGCTAAAAAGTGAGCTTGAAATACAACATCAAGAGTGATAGTACGAGAATAATTGAATTCGCCAGAATCATGGCCTTGTCTTTCCCTGTGATTCCATAAATAAGCCAGATCACTACATTGGTAAGCAGGATCAGCAGCATCCAAATGGACAAATCACCAACAGACCTTGTTTTCCATGCCATATACACCTGAGGTACAAAGGTCAAAGAACCTGTTACAACTCCGATGTATCCCAAATAATCTCTCCATTTCATAGATTACTGTATTTATTTTTCCATTTGTTCAATGACGGCCTGCGTAACACCGGTGAATGAAAACCCTCCATCATGGAAAAGGTTTTGCATGGTCACCATCTTGGTCATGTCTGAGAAAAGTGTCACACAGTAGTTGGCACAATCTTCTCCAGAGGCATTGCCCAAAGGACTCATTTTTTCTGCATAGTTCACAAATCCATCAAAACCCTTCACCCCGCTGCCAGCAGTTGTTCTGGTGGGGGATTGTGAAATGGTATTGATCCTGACTTTCTTTTTTACTCCATAATGATAGCCAAAACTGCGGGTCACACTTTCCAACAATGCCTTGGCATCAGCCATTTCGTTGTAGTCAGGGAAAACCCTTTGTGCAGCAATATAACTGAGGGCCACTACGCTTCCCCACTCATTCAGGGCATCCATGTCCCAGGCAGTGCGCAAGACACGGTGCAAAGACATGGCAGAAATATCAAAAGTTTTCTGATTGAATCCATAATCGATTTCAGTATATCCCTTTCCTTTTCTCAGGTTAAGGCTCATTCCGATGGAGTGAAGGATGAAGTCTATCCCCCCACCAAAATGTTTCATGCTCTCAGTAAAAAGATTTTTGAGATCATCCATATTGGTCACATCAGCGCCAATAACGGGTGCATTGATCTGCTCAGACAATTTATTGATCTCTCCCATTCTCAATGCAATGGGCGCGTTAGACAATACGATTTCCGCACCTTGTGCATGGCAGGCCAGCGCTGTTTTCCAAGCGATGGACTTCTCATCCAGCGCACCAAAAATGATTCCTTTTTTTCCTTTGAGCAATTGATTGGACATAGCTGATAGATTTGGGGGCAAATATAAGGAAATAGTTGAAGGGGTTGAAGAGGTTGAAGGGGTTGAAGTAATTTTCAACTTTTCTTCAACCACTTCAACAGGCCGAAGGCCACTTCAACCGCTTCAACTATTTCATCATTTCCCTTGCAGAAGCCAAGACTGCCTCACTGGGGTTTTCGCCAGCCAGCATTTTGGCAATGGTTTGGATGCGTTCTTGTTCATCGAGGACGCGGATGCTAGTGGTAATGCTTCCACTGGCCTCTTGCTTATATACATAGAGATGCTGATTGGCACGGGCTGCAATCTGTGGCTGGTGGGTAATGGCAATGAGTTGATGACTGTTGGCCAGCTCTTCCATCAGTACGCCAACCTGCTTGGCCGCTTCGCCACTGATCCCGCTGTCGATCTCATCAAAAATCAAGGTGGGCATCTCCAATGATCCTGCCACCAGTGATTTGAGCACAAGCATCAACCTACTCAATTCTCCCCCACTGGCCACTTTGTGCAATGGCTCATAATGGCCGCTCTTGTTCGCATCGAAAAGAAATGAAACTTCTTCAGTACCTGAAGCGGAAAGGGCAATGGGTTTGAGATCGATTTTCAATGAAGCGTTGGGCATTCCGACTCTTTTCAACAATTCGTTGGAAGCGCCCTCAAGAACTGGCACCTGCGCTTTTCTTTTCTTGTGCAACTGAGAAGCGAGTGATGTTGCCTGGGCCTGGATGGCTTGCAATTGTTTTTGCAGTATTGTCAATTCATCCTGAGATGTTTCAAAAACCTCAAGTTCTTTAGACAATTCGATTCTTTTTTCAACAAGACCATCAATGGCCGGCAATGCATGCTTTTTTGACAAGCGCTGGGCATTGGCCAGTCGCTCGTTCAATGCTTCCATTTTTTTATCGTCAACCGAAATGCCATCCAGCAAAGATTCCAGGTCATTGCTGATGTCCTTGATCTCCAAGTAAGAAGACTCCAGCCTTGAAACCAAGGCTGGCAACAAAGGATGATGGCTGGCCAGGGACTGCAGCTGGGAAACCATTGTCCGAATTTGGGGAATCAATGGCTGTTCACCTTCGTTCATCACAAATCCTATCTTGCCAATGCCAAGCCTGATCTGATCTGCATGCGAGAGCAGGTCAAGCTCTTCCTCAATCAGCCTGGTTTCTCCATCGGTCCAGTTCAGTTCCTCCAATTCGTTCAACAGGAAAATCTTGTAATCCCTTTCCTGCTGGGCTTTCTGGAGCAAGGCTTCAATGGCTGCAATCTTTTTCTGAATGGCTGTGGATTGATTGTAGAGGTCGGTGTATGCTGACATTTCCTGCAAGCATCCTGCCCTTGCATCCAGCAATACTCTTTGAAAATGTTTATTCCCCAACTCCAGTGTATCAAACTGCTGGTGCAGGTCTACCAAAATTGTGGCCAGTTGCTGGAGCTGGGCAAGGCTGACGGGAGTATCATTGATAAAAGCCCTTGACTTACCTGAGGACTGGATTTCTCTCCTGAGGATGATTTCTTCCTCTGCCTCGATATCTGCTTCATTGAAAAATTGAACGATCGACGCTGTTTGCATTGTTTTGAAAACAGCCTCAATGACTGTCTTCTTGTCTTTATCTCTTAACTGGCTACTGTCTGCCCTTTCTCCAAGCGCCAATCCCAGGGCACCCATCAGAATGCTCTTGCCCGCACCGGTTTCCCCGGTAATGATCACCAATCCCTTGGAAAATGAAATATCCAATTGCGCGATGATTGCATAATTCTGGATGAACAGCCTCTCTAACATTCATCAAAAATAGATATTTTTAAATGCATTACCTTGCTGACTTAAACGGAAAAACATGTCTTCTTTACTGCTTTTTTCTTTCGTTTTAGGGTATTTTACCCTTTTGTTGGGTGTGGCCATGTACACAGCAAGAAATGCCACCAATGAATCTTTCTTCATCGGCAACAGGAATTCAAACTGGATGCTGGTGGCGTTTGGCATGATTGGCACTTCCCTCTCCGGGGTGACCTTTGTTTCTGTACCCGGCACTGTGGGAAACATCTCACCTACAGGATTCAATGGTTTCGCCTATTTCCAGGTCATCATCGGATATGTTTTCGGATACCTTGCCATCGCCTATGTACTGATTCCCTTGTATTATAAACTGAACCTCACTTCCATCTATCACTATCTTGACCAGCGTTTTGGAAAAGAAAGTTATAAAACAGGCGCCTTGTTCTTCATCATTTCAAGAACCTTTGGTGCGACAGCCAGGCTGTTTCTCGTGATCAATGTATTGCAGATTTTCATTCTGGACAAGATGAACGTGCCATTTATTTTTACAGCAGCATTGATCTTGCTGATGATCCTGCTCTATACCTGGAAAGGTGGTGTCAAGACAATCGTATATACCGATACTTTGCAGACAAGTTTCATGCTGATAGGTCTGGTAATTTGCCTCTTCTACATCCTTTCTAACCTTGACCTTTCTTTCGGACAGGCATTGGGAATGATGACCGAAAGAGGCTACACGAAAATTTTTGAAACAGACATCAACAGCAAGGCTTTCTTCTTGAAAAATATTGTCGGTGGAGCTGTGATTGCCATCGCCATGACAGGGCTTGATCAGGAGATGATGCAGAAAAACATCAGTGTCCGAACCATGAAAGATTCTCAAAAAAACATTTTCACTTTCACTGCCATCATGGTGCTGGTGAACCTGCTTTTTCTGGTCTTGGGAGGACTGCTCTATCTCTACCTTTCTGACAAGGGTGCAAGCTATGATGGAAAGCAATTCTTGTTCGAAGGCAAGAATGTAATCGGCGATGACCTGTTTCCCACCATTGCCCTATTTCACCTCCCCCCTGCGATTGGCATCATTTTCATCATTGCCCTGATTTCCGCACTGTTTCCCAGCGCTGATGGGGCCCTCACCGCTTTGACATCCTCTTTTTGCATTGATATCCTTGGCATCAGGAGAAAAGAAGGGCTTTCTGAAGCATCCCAAAAAAAGACAAGGATTGCGGTACACCTGAGCTTTGCTGTTATCTTTTTGTTCTGCATCATGCTTTTCAAATGGATTGACAACAAATCCATCATTGGCATCATCCTCGACCTAGCAGGCTATACCTATGGGCCATTATTGGGCTTGTTCGCCTTTGGCATCCTGACAAAAAGAAAACTGGGAGCTGGGTATGGTGTAACAGCGGTTTGCCTTATTGCCCCTGCTGCCTGTTATGCATTGGGCAAGAATGCAGCCACTTGGTTCAATGGATATCAAATTGGATTTGAAATGCTCCTGATCAATGGCTTGCTCACTTTCGTCGGATTGTTGCTGATTTCAAGGAAGGGCTGATCAAAATTTTCGCTTTTCTGCAACAGTTCTCCCTTGTCTCTACAGCATGAAGGGTGTAATTTTGCACAATGGAATTTATTCTTCCTTTGGCCAATGACTATGCTGAGCAGAACAGTTCTGCTACAGATGCATTGTTGCAGGAGATCCATGCGTTTACCCAAGACAACCATGCAGAGCCGCACATGATCAGCGGACCACTTCAGGGAAATCTTCTTACGATGCTCAGCAGGATGATCAAGCCAAAGCGAATTTTGGAAATTGGCACCTTTACTGGCTACAGTGCCATTTGCCTGGCCAAGGGACTTTCTTTGGATGGGGTTTTGCATACCATTGAACTGCGAAAAGAAGATGCCACCATTGCGCAATCATATTTTGACAGATCTGAACAGGCAAATCAAATCAAATTGCATGTTGGAAATGCCAGAGATTTGCTGCCTGCAATCAATGAAGACTGGGACCTTGTATTCATTGATGCGGACAAGACCGGATACCTTGACTATTATGGTATGTTGATTGAAAAAGTCAGACCTGGTACTTTTTTTATTATTGACAATGTGCTTTTCCATGGGGAAGTGCTGAAAGAAAAAATCAGTGGTAAGAGTGCAAAAGCCGTTGCTGCATTCAATGCATTTATCCGTGAAGATGATCGGGTGGAGAAACTAATGTTGACCGTCAGGGATGGATTGAGCATCCTGTTAAAAAAATAAAAATGAAAACAAAAAACATCGTCTTTTTTATATTTTCTTATTTGCTTTCATGTGCCTGTCCTGCCTTTTCGCAGGAAGCGCCCAATGAAAACATCATCAAATACATTGAGCAGTATGCAGCGCTCGCAGTGAAAGAAATGGAAAGAACTGGCGTTCCTGCATCCATTAAAATTGCTCAGGGTATCCATGAAACCAATGCTGGGAAAAGTGACCTTGTATTGCAATCCAATAACCATTTTGGCATCAAATGCAAGAGCAGTTGGACTGGAGATAAGGTATTCCACAATGATGATGCAGAAGGAGAATGTTT